>DATNMW010000424.1:0-9126 GCA_035602155.1 Bryobacteraceae bacterium
GCCAGCGGGCTTGCGCGCGGAGGATCAGCACTACTTCCAGGCCGGCGAGGACAATGAAGGCATCCTGTACATGGGCGATAAAGGGATCATACTGGCCGGGTTCAACGGGAACAACCCGCGCGTATATCCGGAATCGAAGAAGTATCAACCGCCGGCGCGGCAACCGCGAGGAGAGCGTCCGCGCGATGTGGCCATCGATCAGTGGGTGGCGGCATGCAAGGGCGGCGCGGCGGCGCCGCTGGCTAACTTCGAGATACAGAGCCCGGTGACAGAGGCGTTTCTGCTGGGGTGCATCGCGCAACGGTTTCCGGGCGAGCGGATCGAGTGGGACACTGCGAACATGCGGATCGCCAACTCGGAGAAACTGAACGGATTTGTGGACCCTGCGGGACGGAGCGGCTTTGGGGTGTGAATTGCGCTAACACTTGCCATTCAGCGATTTAACCTGCGGGTGATCTTGGCTAGCATGCTGCGCGGGGCCAAGCGCGTCGACAGCACCGTGAGCTTGTTGCTGACGCCGGCGATCGCCACACGTTTGCCCGCCATCAGGCCGTCATAGCCGACCCGCGCGACGGCCGCGGCGCTCATCACCGTTCCGGTGCGAAACAGGAGCGAATTCTGGTTGCCGGCGGTGGCCGCGAAATTGGTCTCGGTCGGCCCCGGAATCAACGTTGTCACGGTCACGCCGGTGCCTTGGGTCTCTTCGGCTATCGCTTCGGAAAACGAGAGCACGAAAGCCTTGGATGCGTAGTACACCGCCATGAACGGTCCGGGCACGTAGGCCGCCGTGGAGGCCAGGTTCAGGATCTTGCCGTTATGCCGCGCCAGCATGCCCGGCAGGAACAGGCGCGTCAGATGCGTGAGGGCGGCCACGTTGACCTGGATCATCCGCGCCTCAACGCTGTAATCGATCTCGGCATACGCGCCGCTGGCGCCGAAGCCGGCGTTGTTCACTAGCACGTCGATGTCGACGCCCTGTTGCTGCAACGTGTCGAAGATGCGCAGCGGCGCGGCGGGATCGGCCAGGTCGGCCGCGAGCGCGCGCGACTGGATGCCGTGCCCGCGGGCGAGTTCTCCGCTCAGCGATCGCAGCTTGTCTTCGCCGCGCGCCACCAGAACGAGATCGTGCGCATGGGCCGCGAAGAGGCGCGCCAGTTCTTCGCCGATGCCGCCGGACGCTCCCGTAATCAGAACGGTGGGGTTCATATATGGATAGGCTATCAGGCTTTGCTACATGCCTCCGATGCTGAACGCGCAGAAGCGCAGCACCTCGGCCCGCGAGCGCCACGGGAATTGGCCGGCGTTGGCTAATTTGGCCACGCCATGCACCAGAGACCAGGCATGGTAAGCCATGCGTTCGGGATCGCCGGCGGGCATCTGTTTGGCGGCCTGGCAGTCGCGCACCAGGAAGAGCAAAGTCTGAAAACAACGCTGGGCCGCGGCGGCGCACGCGGGATATTCCGCGCCGTTCCAAGGCGCGTCGAACATGGCGGCGAAATGCTGCGGCCAGCGCAGCGCGAAATCGACGTAGGCCAGCCCGCCACGGCGCAGGCGATCGCGCGGACCGGCCTTGCGGCCGCCGCGGGCCATGGCGCGCCTGAGGCGGTCGAAGCCATCCGTGGCGACCGCCGCCAGCAGACTGTCCCGGTGGCGGAAATGGCGGTAGGGCGCGTTGTGGGAAACGCCCGCCCGGCGGGCCGCCTCGCGCAGGGTGAAGCCGCGGGGTCCCGTTTCGGCGATCAATTCGACGGCGGCTCGCAGGAGGGCGTGCTTTAGATCGCCGTGATGGTAGGGCTTGGCGGGAGGCATACTCCCGTTTTACCAAATAATGTTGACAGCAGCAACTTCGGCGGCCTATAATGTTGCTGATGTCAACATCGTACCGGCAGCAGCCGCCCGAGGGCGCGTGGGACGCCATCGCGATCGGCTCCGGCATGGGCGCGCTGGCGGCGGCGGCCTGGCTGGCGCGGCGCGCCGGAAAACGTGTACTGGTGCTGGAGCGGCACTACACGGCGGGCGGATTCACGCACGTGTTCCGCCGCCCCGGATACGAGTGGGACGTGGGGGTCCACTACGTCGGGCAGATGCGCGCCGGCGAACCCATGCGCGCGCTCTGCGACGAGATCGCCGAAGGGCGCCTGCAATGGAAGGCGATGCCGGAGGTCTACGACCGCATCCGGATCGCGGACCGCAGCTACGATTTCGTGAGCGGCGCGGAGCGTTTCACGAAGCGCATGCGGGAGTACTTCCCGCGGGAGGGCGCGGCCATCGGCCGGTATGTGACGCAAGTGCGGGACGCGGCGCGCGCCAGCCGGCTGTTCTTCGCGGAGAAGGCCATCCCCGCCGTTTTGGCGCGCCTGGCGGGGCCGACGATGCGCCATCGCTTCCTGAGCTACGCGCGGCGGACGACCGCGGAAACGCTGGCGCGGCTCACGAGCGACCGCGAACTGGCCGCGGTGCTGACCGGACAGTGGGGCGATTACGGCCTGCCGCCAGGGCAGAGCAGCTTCGGCATGCACGCGATCATTGCGGAACATTATCTGGAAGGGGCGTTTTATCCGGTGGGCGGCGCCGCGCGCATCGCCGCCAGTATCGCGCCGGCGATCGAACGCGCGGGCGGGCGGATCGTAGTGGGCGCGGAGGTGGAACGCATCCTGCTGGACGCGCGGAAACGGGCGGCCGGCGTGTGCATGGCGGATGGCCGGGAACTGCGGGCGCCGCTGATTCTGAGCGATGCCGGCGCCTGGAACACGTACGCCAAGCTGCTGCCGCCGGATGCGCCGGGGCGCGCACAGGCGATCGAGGAAATCGAGCGTATTCCCAATTCGATGAGCCATGTATGCCTCTACGTGGGGCTGCGGCGCGATGCCGGGGAGCCGGAATTCGGCGATACGAACCTATGGATCTATCCCAGCGCCGATCACGACGCGAACATGGCGCGCTACGCGGCCGATGCCGAGCAACCTTTCCCGGGCTTGTTCATCTCGTTTCCTTCGGCCAAGGACCCCGAATTTACGCAACGCTATCCTGGACGGGCCACCATCGAAGTGGTGGCGCTGGCGCCCTACGGCTGGTTCGAGAGATGGGCGGAGACGCGCTGGAAGCGGCGCGGCGCGGATTACGATGCGCTGAAGCAGAGACTCGCGGAGCGCTTGCGCGCGGAATTGGAGCGGAACGTACCGGCGGTGCGCGGGAAGATCGAGTACTGTGAACTTTCGACCCCGCTTTCAACACGCCATTTCGCCAATTATCACCAGGGCCAGATCTATGGACCGGCGGGGACGCCGGAGCGCTTCCGGGCGCACGCGCTGAGCCCTCGGACGCCGATCCGCAACCTCTACCTGACGGGTGCGGACGCGGCCGTGCTGGGCGTCGCCGGTGCGCTGGCCGGTGGGGCGCTGGCGGCGTCGGCGGTGTTGCACCGAAATGTGATGGCGGGGCCGTAGCGCAAATCTCCTTCGTTTTTTTGAAAACAAAGTATCCGATTGGGTTCGCTCGAATTTCGGTAGTGGGTCGGTTTGGTTTTGTGGGGCAGGTTGGCAACCGCTTGCAGGCTGAGAGCCGGCTGAGAGCCTGCCCACTGTACTGAGGATAAGATGGGTGAGTGATCTCACTTCTGTACGCCGATGTCCTGGCACGCATCGAGGACCTCGCGCGCCAATTCGGCACTGCGCAGCCTTTTCGCCATGTGGTCATAGACCCGTTTCTAGATCCGCAATTCTGCCGGGAGTTGATTGCCCAGTTCCCGCCCTTTGAAGCGGGAAATGCGCGGAACGAGCGCGGCGAACTGGCGGGAAAATCGGTCATCGGCGATATCGCCCGGCTGGGTCCTGCTTACGGCCGGTTCGACCGCCTGATGCGCGATGGCGAGTTCCTCTCCACGATCGGCCGCATCACCGGCATGCCCAAGCTTATCTACGACGCGGACTATGTCGGCGGGGGCACGCACGAAAACCGCGACGGCCAGGAACTCGATTCGCACGTAGACTTCAACTTCCATCCCCTGGGTTGGCACCGGCGTCTGAACCTGATCGTTTTCCTGAATCCGGAATGGCAAGAAGCCTGGGGCGGTTGCCTGGAACTGCTGCGCGAGCCGTCGGCGGATGGCGGCGATGCGCGCAAAACCGTCGTGCCGCTGGCCAATCGCGCCGTCATTTTCGAAACCACCGAATCGTCATGGCACGGATTCCGCGAGATTCGCACGCCGGCGGGCCGGGGAATCACGCGCAAATCGCTGGCGGTCTATTTCTACAGCCACGAGCGGCCGGCAGCCGAGATCGCGCCCTCGCACGGAACCTATTATTATCAGCGCCCGCTGGCGGGCCATATCCAGGCAGGCTACACGCTGCGGGAGGAGGATGTGGCGGAGATCCGGAAGTTGTTTGCGCGGCGCGACGACCACATCCGGTTTTTGTATGAGCGGGAGCGGGAATTCTCGGTGCTAATGGAGAGTATCAACAACTGGCGCGCGTTCCAACTCGCGCGAGTGCTGACTTGGCCGGCGCGGGCGCTAAAGAGAGTGGTGCGAAGGTAAGCCAGAAGTCACGAGGAGTGAGGAGTCGGAAGGGGGGCGCCGCGCGCGGGCAGGTTCAGGACTTCGTTCAGCGAACCCTGACGGTAACCTTCCAGGTCGAGGGTCACGTATTTGAAGCCCAGGGATTTGAAAATCGCGGTGAACTGACGGGCCATTTCGGGCGTCAAAGCCTTCGCCAGTTCGTCGGGCGCGATCTCCAGCCGCACCAGCTCGCCGTGGTAACGCACGCGGAACTGGCGGAATCCGAGCGCCTTGATCCGCTCTTCGCCGCGCTCCACGGTTTTGACATTTTCGATGGTCACGGGCGTGCCGTAAGGGATGCGGGAACTGAGGCACGCCGACGCGGGCCGGTCCCAGGTGGGCAGTCCGGCGATGCGCGATAATTCGCGGATCTCCGCTTTGCGCAAGCCCGCCTCTACCAACGGCGCCTTCACTTTGTGCAAGCCGGCGGCGTTCTGGCCGGGGCGGTAGTCGCCCAAGTCGTCGGCATTCACGCCATAGATAATGCTGCGGATGCCGCGCTCGCGGCCGATTTCTTCGAGGCGCGTAAACAGTTCGTCCTTGCAGTGGAAGCAGCGCTTGGCGTCGTTCTTCAAATAGTCGGGATTCTCGAATTCACGCGTCGCGATGTATTCGTGCGGAATTCCGAACTGGCGCACGAAGGCTTCGGCATCGCGCTTGTGGGACTCCGGGATGGAAGCCGAATCCGCGGTCACGGCCACCGCGTTGCCGCCCAGTACCTGGTATGCGGCCCAGGCCAGATAGGCGGAATCCGCACCGCCGGAATAGGCGACCATTACCCGATCCAGTCCGCGTAGCACGGAAAAAAGCTGCTCCTGCTTGGCTTGCAGCAGGGCGGGATTGGAAACGTCGACCAGCGAGGCCATAGCCCGATTATACCGTTAGCCGGGCGGCGGCGCTGGCAAGAGCGGGTCCAGGGAGATCCGCGGAGACCCGGGCGAGAAACGGAAATGCCTCGAAAATCTGTTCCCGCAGCCCCACGAATCACCGTGCATGGCATGCCCGGGTGTGCGACATAAGAGTGGCGATTCCCGCAGCGCGACTTCAGCCGACGGATAGCTGCGCCCTTGGTTTTATCCGCGTCCGCAGTTCGCGACTTGGACGTCCCCCAGGGCGCTCGGCAAGGGGTTCGAGATCCTCGAAGTTCATCGTTCGCGGACGGGAATGGCCGCGTGGCGCGCATTTATGACTGAATGCGGAACTGGCAGCGGCCGGCGAGAGCCGCAACGTAGTGCCAACCGTTGTATCGCAACAACGACCTGATGGCGTTAAGGCGCTCTCGCAGAATGGTATCACCAGAGCCATCGTGCGGATGCTGGTATACCGCGGCGGTTGACTTCTCGGACTTGAAACGTGCACGCTTCGTCCTCGAACAAACTCACGCTTTCGCCGACCCAAACGAATCCGACGCGCGCGGCATCTCCCTGATGCTGCCGACTCCCGATATCTTCGCGGACGCTGCGCGGCTATAACCGGCGCGTTAGCGGCTAGCGGCCCGCCACGGTGTCGGCGCAAGTATTTTATTTTGTTTATATTGGTGGACGACGGGGGGATCGAACCCCCGACCTCTGCATTGCGAACGCAGCGCTCTCCCAGCTGAGCTAGTCGCCCACGCGGATCGATTCGACAATTACAATATATCATGATGGCGGAACGGGATCTCAGCGGGCAATTGGAAAAAATGCAGCGGGAGTGGGACGAGCGGGCCCGCGAGAACGCACGCTTCTACGTGAACACCGAACGGCGGGAGTGGACGGATGCCGATTTTTTCCAGTCCGGCGAGCGGACAGTTGCCGAAGAGATCCTAACCGACATGATCAACATCTGCCAAGGGCAAGACCCCAAGCGGATGCGAGTACTCGAAATCGGGTGCGGGGCGGGCCGCGTGACGCGAGCGCTGGCGCAGGTCTTCGGCGAGGTCTATGGCGTGGATATCAGCGGCGAGATGGTGCGGCAGGCGCGGGAGGCGCTGGCCGGCGCGCCGAACGTACATATCTTCCGCAACAACGGTAAAGATCTAGACGTACTAGGAAGTGCCAGGTTTGACTTCGCGTTTTCATCAATCGTATTCCAACATATTCCGAGCGGCGAAGTTATCGAATGCTATGTTAGGGCAGTTCGGCGCCGACTGCGACGGGGTGGCTTGTTCAAGTTCCAATTACAGGGCGGCAAGTTCGACAATCCTCCGGGCGATACATGGCTGGGGGTCACTTTTTCCGAGCAACAAGCGCGGGAGATGGCCGTGCGGTGCGGCTTCGAGATGCGCTATAGCTATGGCGCGGGGACGCAGTACTTTTGTTTATGGTACTTCAACCCCAGGTTTCTATCGGCAGCCTGGCGGCAGCATCGTGAATACAGGCTGCGGGCGACTTACAGGCGATGGCGGGGAAGGATTGCCAGAGTATTGAAAAGGCAGTAGGTTCAGCCGGCCGCGCCCTTTTTCATGCGGCGGCTCGCCCAGTAATTCTTCATGCGCTCGGAAACCAGCTTGCGCTCTCTTTCGGGCATGGACTTGCGGCCGCGGCGCGGGGGAACCGGTAGAGTACCAGTACTCTGGAATTGTTCCAAGGAAGCGATAACTTCGTTAAGCTTCTCCAGTTCCTCGCGCAACTCACGAATCGCCTTGTTCAGGTCCATGGCTATAGCGTGGGTACCTTGTAAACACCCTCCCAAAGCTCGGCTCGCGGAAGCGCCTGTCCCAGCCCAGTTATCAGCGCTTCAAGAAAGGCCAGTGCGGAACCGCATGCAACTTATAGTGTACCGCGGCAAAATAGAGTAGCGCACCTAAAACCACCACGGTAATCCCTCCGATTGTTAATACTTTTGGCCAGGGGAACCGGCGGCCTTCGCGTTTCAATACTAACAGGTAACCGGCGAAGACGCCTACGTAGAACAGGACGCACATGGGGAGGGCAAACAACAGCATGTTGAATGCGTCGGGAGTGGGGGTGACGATGGCGGCTATGATGAAGATACCCAGGATGGCGTAACGGCTGTGCTTCACCAGGAATGCCGGCTTGACGATGCGCAGCAGAGTCAGAAAAAAAATCAGCATCGGCATTTCGAAGACCAGGCCCACGCCCAGCGTTACGTTGACGAACAGGTCGAAGTATTCGCTGATGGAGACCATGGGATCGACGTAGTTTCCGACACCAATGCCTAACAGAAACGTCAGGGCGAAACGGAAGGCCACGAAATAGGCGAATGCGCCGCCCCCGATGAACAGGCCCGCGGAGCAGAGTATAAAGGGCACTGCATAGCGGCGCTCGCGCTTGTAAAGTCCGGGGGAGATGAAAGCCCACACCTGATACAGGACCCATGGCGAGCCAATGAAGAGGGCGCACAGGAAAGGCAGCTTCACCCAAATGACGTTGAACTGCTCCATGGGGGTAATGGCCTTCAGGGTGGGCGGCTTGATGCCCAGATGGGTCAAGGCTTCCACCGCGGGAGCGGCGATGAGGCGCCAGAGCTGGCTGCAGAAGGAAAAGCTCACGACCATGGCGACCAGCAGGCCCATCACCATCTTGATAATGCGGGACCGCAGTTCGGTGAGGTGTTCGAGGAAGGACATGCGGAGCATGCCGTCTTCGCCATCGCCGTCCGAATCCGGGGGATCGGGCGGGGGCGGCGTGCGTCCCCCTGCGCCGCGGGTAACGGTCACGGCGGTGACCGTGCCGGACGGAGGCGTTACTTTCCCCGTTGGAGTCTGCGCTCCATTGTCATCTTCGCGAGAAGCCATTTATTGAGAGCTATGCGTTGTGCTCAGCGTGCTCCGTGGCTGCTGAACCGTTGGCCGTATGCCGATCTTCGAGTTCCTTTTCCAAGCTCCAAGGCTGCGATTCGCCATCCGCGTGTGGCCCAAGGCCATTCGGGATCACGGCGATTTCCGTAGAACTCCCCATCTGATGGGCGATAGCGCCCTCCGGCGTAACGGGTGACAAAAACTCAGCGCCCTCGGTTGCGGATGCACTGATGGTGGCGGTATTGGTTACGGTGGAATCCCGCGGCTCCGCGGACGAGCCGTGCGGCTCGCCATACGTGCTTGCGTCGCTCGAAGAATAATCGTAGTTGTAGTTATCGTACTGGTAACCACTGCCTCCGATTTCCTTTTGCGGGTTGGTTTCCCGTTCCAGGTTTTGCATTTCACGCTCGAAAGTGGCTTTCAGCTCGCTCTGGGCGCGGCGGAATTCGGAAATCGCCTTTCCCAAGGTTCTGCCCAGTTCGGGCAGCTTCTTGGGTCCGAAGAGCACCAGCGCGACCAGAAAGATTACGACCATCTCCGGCACACCTACGGGACCCATCTGGCTACTTCCTCCATTTAATCTTCACCATCATGATATCACGCGGAGGATGTGGGGGAGGTTCCAGGGCGCTTCCCGAGCCTAGCCCACCACGAATTCGTCCGGAATGCGACCGCCGAAGTAGGATACACGGACTGGCCGTAGGCGGCGTCGGGCTTGTCGAGCAGCGCGACGATGCGAATCGAACGCGGCCTGCGCTGCGATGCTTCCGCAGGCTGGAGCCGAGGCGGGCGAATGGCGAATCAGGGCCAAAGGATCCGAGACCGGCGG
>DATNMW010000425.1:0-35238 GCA_035602155.1 Bryobacteraceae bacterium
GACGAAGACCGCACATTCCTGAGCGTGGTGTCGTTTGCGGAGATTCGTCTGGGTATCGAGCTGCTTCCGGCGGGACGCCGCCGGCAACGGCTAGCCGCGTGGCTGGAGGATGAATTAACTTCCCGTTTTGAGGGACGCATCCTGCCAGTGGATCGGCGCATTGCGGAAACCTGGGGAATCCTGACGGTTCGCGGAAGCCAAGCCGGCGCCACACTGGGTTCCATGGACGCCTTCTTGGCGGCCACGGCGGAAGCCCGCCGCCTCACCCTGGTTACCCGGAACACCAAAGATTTCGCGACGATTGGAATACCCCTCCTCGATCCGTGGCAGCCATTATCACCCAATTTGACCTGACCGCCGCACTCCGTTACACTAAATCGTCAACTCTTTTTCGGCTTTATCCAGCTAGCCAGGAAACAAGACTTCTTCCAACGGACAGGACGGGCATGCAGCGACACATTTTCACATCGGAATCCGTAACAGAAGGGCATCCGGACAAAATCGCGGATCAGATTTCAGACGCGGTATTGGATGCGGTAATGGCGCAAGATCCAATGGGCCGGGTGGCTTGCGAAGTGCTGGTCACCACTGGCATCTGCGTGGTCGCGGGCGAGATCACCACCTCCTGTTATGTGGATGTGCCGCGAGTGGTGCGGCGCACCATCGAGCACATCGGATACGCCGATGCGTTGTGGGGCTTCGACTGCAATACTTGCGGCGTGCTGAACGCCATCCAGTCGCAATCGCCGGATATCGCGATGGGCGTGGACACCGGCGGCGCCGGCGACCAGGGCATGATGTTCGGCTACGCCTGCAACGAGACCGACGAGCTGATGCCGCTGCCCATCATGATGGCGCACAAGCTGGTACGGCAACTTTCCGAAGTGCGCCGCGCGGGCATTCTGGATTTCCTGCGTCCGGACGGCAAGAGCCAGGTGAGCGTGGAGTACGTGGATGGCGCGCCAAAGCGCATTGACGCGGTGGTGGTCTCCACGCAGCATAGCGACAAAGTTTCTATCGAGACGCTACGGGCCGAGGTGAAGAAGCACATCATCGATCCAGTGGTTCCGCCGGACATGGTGGATTCGGGCACCAGCTATCACATCAACCCCACGGGGCGCTTCGTAATCGGCGGGCCGCATGGCGACACCGGGCTTACCGGGCGCAAGATCATCGTGGACACCTACGGCGGGATGGGGCGGCACGGCGGCGGGGCATTCTCCGGCAAGGATCCCACGAAAGTGGATCGCTCGGCATGCTACATGGCCCGCTATATCGCCAAGAATGTCGTGGCTGCCGGCTTGGCCAGCCGCTGCGAAGTGCAACTGGCTTACGCCATCGGCGTGGCTGAACCGGTCTCCGTGATGGCCAACACATTCGGCACCGGCATCGTCCCGGAAGACAAAATTACCGCGCTGATTCGCGCGCATTTTCCGCTCACCCCGCGAGGCATCATCGATCATTTGAAGCTGCGGCGGCCCATTTACCGCGCCACCGCGGCATTCGGTCATTTCGGCCGTACCGAAGAGAGCTTTACCTGGGAAGCCGCCGATAAGATAGAAGCGCTTCGCGAAGAAGCCGAAGCGCATGCCGCAGTGCGTTAAATGGACGCGGCGTATTTCAAGCGAGGAATTCATGCCAACCGAAACTCAAACGCAAGTTGCCTGTGACATCAAGGATATTGCCCTGGCGGATCTGGGGAAGCGGCGCACGGATTGGGCGTTCCAGTTCATGCCCGTGCTGCAGACCATCCGCAAGCAGTTCATCAAAACTCAGCCATTGGCCGGCAAGCGCGTCGCCGCCTGCCTGCATGTGACCAGCGAGACCGCAAATCTCATGATCACGCTGCGCGATGGCGGCGCTTCCGTAGTGCTGTGCGCTTCCAATCCGCTGTCAACTCAGGACGACGTGGCCGCCGTCCTGGTGCGCGATTACGGCATCCCCGTGTACGCCATCAAGGGCGAGGATAACGACGTCTACTACCAGCACCTGACAGCGGCGGCCGAGCATGCGCCGCACATCACCATGGACGACGGCGCGGACCTGGTTTCGCTGCTGCATAGCAAGCGGCAGGACCTGGCGGCAAATATCGTGGGCGGCACCGAAGAGACCACCACCGGCGTGATCCGCCTGCGCGCCATGGCGAAGGACGGCGTGCTGAAGTATCCCATCGTGGCGGTCAACGATGCGCTGACCAAACACCTGTTCGACAATCGCTATGGCACCGGCCAGAGCACTCTCGACGGCATCATCCGCGCCACCAACGTGCTTCTGGCCGGGCTGAACCTGGTGGTGGCGGGCTATGGCTGGTGCGGCCGCGGCGTCGCCATGCGCGCGCGCGGGTTGGGCGCAAATGTGATCGTCACCGAAGTGGATCCGACCAAGGCCATCGAAGCGGTCATGGATGGCTTTCGCGTCATGTCGATGTCTGAAGCCGCCATCATCGGCGACATCTTCGTGACGGTCACGGGCAACAAGCACGTGATCGCGCGGGACCACTTCGAGCGGATGAAGAACGGGGCAATCCTCTGCAATTCGGGACACTTCAACGTGGAGATCGATCTGGACGCGCTGGCTAAGATCAGCTCTTCCCACCGGCAGACGCGCGAGTTCGTGGAAGAATATTCGTTCCGCGACGGGCGCAGGCTCAACGTGCTGGCAGACGGCCGCCTGATCAACCTCTCGGCCGCCGAGGGGCATCCGGCTTCGGTGATGGATATGAGCTTCGCCAACCAGGCGCTTTCGGCCGAGTACATGGTGAAGAATCACAGCCATCTCGAAAATCGCGTCTACGCAGTGCCGGAGGATCTGGACAAGCAGGTGGCGCGCTTGAAGCTGGAGTCGATGGGCGTGAAGATCGACCGGCTCACCGCCGAGCAGGAGCACTATCTGTCGAGTTGGTCGGAAGGGACGTAGAAGAGGCCTCCTGGCCTCTCCTAGCTAGCTCGCAGCCCGTGGCAGAAGTCACTCCCTGACGGTCGTGGCTCCGTAACGCACTGAATCTACTGAGCCGCGCACGTCAGTAAGCGGTGTTTTGCAACTTCTGCCACGTGCTGCTAGGAACCAAACGGCCTCGGCTCGCCTCCTCTTTGCACCGCTAGGCCGCCGATGAAGCAGGAGCGCCAGCTTTTGCCCGGCACGGAAGACCTGCAATTGGCGGGCCGCCTCGAAGAGATCATCGGGGCAGCTTTGCGAACCACTCCTGCATCTCGACCAATCCCGACGAAGGCCTGCGCGGCGAAGTCCGCAACGCCTGGTTGAACGCGCTCTCCAGCAGCGCCAGAGTTTTCAGGTTATCGGCCCCCCGGATCTCTCGATGGCGAATGGCGTCGAGCTTGGGGCCAGCTTCCTTCCACGTCTCCACCCACTGCCGGATCGTCTCCCGCTCTTCCGTACTCCGATGATCGATCAATCGGGCGCGCTACGGCTATACTGAGCATTCATCCATGAGCGGCCCAAGCACGTATGAAACCGAAATCGTCATTGCGGGTGGCGGCCTGGCGGGCATTGTGGCCGCATACGAACTGCTCGGCCGCGACCGGCGCGTCCTGCTGATCGATAAGGACCGGCGCGAGAATTTCGGCGGACTGGCCAAAGAATCCTTCGGCGGCGTGCATCTGGTCGGCACGCCCCATCAGAAGCGGTTGCGCATCCACGATTCGCCGGAACTTGCGTGGCGCGACTGGCAGAGCGTGGCCGGCTACGATCCCGGCGACGACTGGCCACGCGCCTGGGGCCGCTTCTATTGCGAGCATTCCCGCGAGTACATCTTTGAATTCCTGGACCGGAAGAAGATTACGTTCTTGCCGCTGGTGAATTGGCCCGAGCGCGGCCTCTACGCGCCGGGCAATACGGTGCCGCGCTGGCACATCGTCTGGGGCACCGGATACGAAATCATTCACAAGCTGCTGGACGCGCTCGAGTCGCACCCGCAACGCGCGCATCTGGAACTGCTCTTCGATACCGAAGTCTCCGCCATCGAGACGACTGGCGGGCGCGCGACCGGCGTCATCTGCCGCAAGATGGATGACGGCCGCGAGGCCAGAGTGAGCGCCGAGCACATGGTCATCGCATCCGGCGGCATGTGCGGTGGAGATCTCAGTTGCGTCCGCGCCAACTGGTATAAGCCCTGGGGAAATCCGCCCGCGGAACTGCTCAACGGCGCGCACCGCTTCGGCGACGGCCTCCTGCACCGCGGAATTGCGGAACTGGGCGGCGCGGTGACACACCTCGACCTGCATTGGCATTACGCCGCGGGCGTGCATCATCCCGCCAAACGCCGGCCCAATGACGGGTTGAGCCTGGTGCCGCCGCGATCGGCATTGTGGCTAAACGCGCGAGGCGAGCGGATCATGAACCCCGGCCCCATGCCGGTATATGCCGACACGCGCCATCTTGTCGCGAGCGTTCTGGCGCAGCCGGGAAAATATTCCTGGCAGGTGATGAACTGGAAAATCGCGATCAAGGAACTGGCAGTCTCGGGGTGCGACTACATGACGGCGTTCCGCCACAAGAAGAGGCTTGGCCTCGCGGCCGACTTGCTGTTCGGCAATAAGGACCTGGTCAACCGGCTGATCCGCGATTGCCCGGACGACATCGTAGTGGCGAACCATCTCGATGAACTGATGGAGCGTATGGATCGGCAGAACCTCTACGGCCTTATGATCGACCGTGCGCGGATGGAAGCGACAGTGCGCGCGTGGGACGACATGCTGGATCGCGGTCCGGCATACTCTAACGACGATCAACTGCGGCGCATCGCGAATGCACTGCAGTATCGCGGCGACCGCGTGCGTACCTGCAAGTTCCGGAAGATCCTGGATCCCAAAGCCCGCCCGCTGATCGCCATTCGCGAATTCATTTTGAGCCGCAAGAGCTTGGGCGGCATTCAGACCGATTTGCAGTGCCGGGTGCTGCGCGCCGCCGACGGGCAGCCGATTCCGGGTCTGTACGCCGTTGGTGAAGCGGCGGGCTTCGGCGGCGGCGGCATGCACGGCAAAGGATCGCTGGAAGGCACTTTCCTGGGCGGCTGCGTGCTGTCGGGCCGCTTGGCCGGACAACGGATGGAAGTATGAAGAGGATGTGAGGCAGTCTGCTATGCTGGAAACAAGACAATGACGAACCTGCAGTTGTTCATCGCCATTATCGTCCCCATGCTGTTCAACGGCGCGCTGATCGCCTTACTGAACAACAATGTGAACGTTCGTTTCGCCAGCATGGAGACGCGTTTCGCCGGCATGGAGACGCGCCTGGAGATGCTGACAGGCAAAGTCGCCGAGCTCACCGACCGCGTGACACGGCTCGAAGAGCGCCTGGAGCGGCGATGACTGCGCCGTGTGCCTAGACAAGGGCGCGATCTGGGGGGCGCGCGCCGACGAGGGCGTCCGCCCCACTTTTACTCGATTCCCAGTGTAATCAAGATAGCTTCCACATCGGCCGCGCGCACGAGCACCTCGGCGCTCATGGCGGCGGGATTGGGACGCTCGTCGAACGCCTGGAATAGCGCCATCTTGGCAACGGCATAGCGCTCGCTGGCATACAGCGTGCGGCCGTGGCGGCTCTCCCAATCCTCCACCGCGGCGTCACTCAGCAGAACGGAAACCGCAATGGACGTTTTGCGGTCCGCGGAGACATCGAAGACGTGCTCGGTCCCGCCGTTGCGGTCGCGTTTATAGGGCCGGTGACCTTCATAGTAATACTGATAAACATAACCGCTTTGTCCGGAATAAGTTTTTTGGCGCCGGATTGCCGGCGCGCCGGTCAGCGGCTGCGGTTTGCGTGAAAGCCAGCGATCGAACACCCTTCGATTATCCAGGTACTCTAGCCCTCTTGACAAGCGCATGCATTGGAGTGAAACTAAAGGTGGAATCAGCCGGTGATGATTCCGATCCAAGAGTACACCGCGTAGCCAGCTTCTGCCGACGCTGGCAAGGAGGTGCCAATAGAACCGGGCCAGCATGGGGGCGGTCGTCGCCGCGGGCAGTAGGCAGGCAGTACCAGGAACACTCGAACGGCCGGATTAGCGCGCATCTTATGCGCTGCGCTCTTGCGCAAAATCGGATGGCCGGTAACGAGACCCTCAGTCTACGCTCGGCCGATGGCCGCCCTTCTCAATTTTTCCGGTACCCCTCCTCCCCGCTCCTGCCGCATCCCGTGTAAACTGAGATGTACTCCTCCTCCGATATGACACCTCTTCCCCGTGAAATCGTCGCCGCCCACAGTCCGGATTCCGACGACGCATTCATGTTCTATGCGCTGGCCACCAAAAAGGTCCGTTCCCCTAAAGTGAGCTTTCGCCACATCCTGGAGGACATCGAATCGCTGAATCGCAAGGCTGTCGACGGCCTCTACGACCTCTCCGCGATTTCCTATCACGCCTATCCTTACGTGGCCGACAAGTATGTGCTGATGGCCAGCGGCTCCAGCATCGGCGATGGTTACGGTCCCATGCTGGTCGCGGCGCGGCCCATCGAGCCGGAAGAATTGATTGGCAAGCGCATCGCGGTGCCCGGCAAACTCACCACCGCGTACCTGGCGTTGAAATTGTTTCAGCCCGATTTCGAAGCCGTGGTCACACCTTTCGACAAAATCATGAACGCGGTGCGCGAACGCTCCGTGGACGCCGGCTTGATCATTCATGAAGGGCAGTTGACCTACGACCGCGAAGGATTCCACCGCGTGCTGGACCTGGGTAAATGGTGGAAGGGCAAATACGGCTTGCCGCTGCCCCTAGGAGGCAACGTGCTGCTGCGCTCTCTGCCGGGCGAGATCCAAAGCGAGTGTTGCCGCCTGATGCGCGAGAGCATTCAATACGCGCTCGACAATCGCGACGAGGCGCTCAGCTACGCCTTGCAGTTCGCGCGCGACATGGAAACCAGCCTGGCGGAGAAGTTCGTCGGCATGTACGTGAATCACTACACGCTGGACGCTGGCGACAGCGTACCGGCGGCCGTGCAGAAGCTGCTGGATCTGGGCCACGAAGCGGGCCTGATTCCGCGGCGCGTGCAGGTCGAGTTCGTCCGCTGATTGCTACAGTAGAGGCATGGCTTTTCATCGCGCAACCCCCTTCCTGCTGTGTCTCTCATTTTGTCTGACGGGCCCCGCCCATGCCCAGGATGCAACGGCGTTGCGGCCCAAAGACGTCCGCGAGATGGGAAAGGGCGGCGCCGATGCGATTCCTAGACTGGCCGCGCTGTTGGCCAACCCGGATTTCGAAATCCGCCTGGAAGCGGTCAAACAAATTTCGGAAATCGCCACGCAATACAGCCTCGATCCGTTGATTCAAGCCACCCGCGATACCGACGCCGAAATCCAAATCCGCGCCACCGATGGCTTGGTGAACTTCTACCTGCCCGGATATCTGAAAACCGGATTCGGCTCTTCCTTGCGCCGCGCGGGCACCAGCATCAAAGGCCACTTCACCGACACCAACGATCAGGCGATCGACCCCTACATCACGCCACGCGCCGACGTAATCGCCGCGCTGGGCGCGCTGGCACGCAATGGCGCAACGGTGGATGCGCGCGCCAACGCGGCACGCGCCATCGGCATCCTGCGCGGCAAGGCCGCCATACCGGATCTGGTCCAGGCGATGCATTCCAAGGACACCGCGGTGATCTATGAATCGCTGGTGGCGTTGCAGAAGATCCGCGATCAAGACGCAGCATCCAGCATCGCGTTCCTGCTTCGCGATCTTGATCCGAAGGTGCAGGTGGCCGCCATCGAAACCACCGGCCTGCTGCTGAACAAATCGGCCTTGCCGGATTTGGTGGACGTCCTGAACCATTCGCGCGACAACAAAGTGCGGCGCGCCGCGCTGACCGCCATCGCCATGCTGCCCGCGGAGAGCAGCCGCGAGATTTACGCGCGCTACATCGGGGATAAGGACGATAAGATGCGCGCCGCCGCGGCCGAAGGGTACGCGCGCTTGAAGAATCCGGCGGACCTGCCCATGCTGGAGAAAGCCTATCTGGATGAAGGCAAGACTTCCCCTCGGCTCTCGATGGCGTTTGCGCAAGTGATGCTGGGTAAGACGGAGGTCTCCGAATTCAGCCCGCTCCAATTCCTGGTGAACACGCTCAACAGCGCCGCGTATAACGGCGTGGCATTCCCCTTCCTGGTGGAATTGGCGCGCGACCCGGGTGTGCGGAAATCGCTCTACACGCCGCTATTGCAGGGGACCAGGGACGAGAAAATCAACCTCGCGCGGGTGATGGCGCGCAGCGGCGATAAAAGCGATGCGCCCCAGCTAGAGAAGTTGAGCCACGATGCGGATCCGGAAGCGGCGCAAGAAGGATTGCGGGCCTTGCGGAATCTGCAGGCCCGCACCTGAACGGAATCTTACTTGGCCTTCTTCTGCTTTTGCTGCCCGACGCGCACCTTGAAGTGCAGGATCTTGGCGTCCTGGTACGCCTTGTGGTCGTGCCTGGCGACTACATCGGCCAGATACTTGTCCACACTGGCGTCTTTCGGGAGCACGGACATAACGGTGAAGTTCTCGCCGCACTGCGGGCAAAAGGGCCGGAAACGCTTGACGTTCGGAATTGCCATAACGCTGTTAGTTTAGCACGGGCGGAGCCGCCCTCACCAGCAAGCACAAGCAGGTAAAGGAGAAGATCTATGACCTTGCCGGGATTGCGGCACCTTTTCCGGGCAGTGCGGCGAGCGTTTAGCCGCCGGATTTCAAGAAACACGACGTCCCCATCCGGCGGAGTTCTTCTCCAGTCGCAGGCCTTCTCGGACCACCTCGCTGGCGGTCTGATACCGGGCCGGAGGCGACACGGGACTGGACGAACTGCTCAAGCTCGGGTGAGCACACGTTCACGCTGGTGCGCGTGGGCATATTCAATCTAATCAATGGCACATGCTGGCGGTTATGTCAATTTGTGTGGCAGGTTTCGGGCAGCGCTAATGGCGCCATTTAGTCAACGACTGGCACGAGTTTCGATTGAATAATACGCTGATCGGACGTCACCAGCCGAAAACCGTGCACACGGGCAGTTGCTACGATGGCCCGATCGGCAGGATCCCGTAACGTGTCGCCAATGGCCGCGACCTCAGCGGCAATCTCGACGTCGAGGGGCACCACTTGGAAGCCGGCGCCTGCGTCGAGGACCGTGAATAGTTCCTGAACTGGAACCCGCAGTCGCGTGCGGCCCTTCCCGAACAACACGGCGATCTCAAGCAGCGTGATAGCGCCCACCGCAAGCGGTTCCCCCCGCCGGATCGCGTCGCGGAGCACGCGCGTCTGATCCCGCGAGAGCCAATTCGGTTGCTGCAGCCAGCGGACGAGCACGTGAGTGTCAAGCAGGAGTCGAGGGGCCACAGCGGGTACCCCTCATCCTTGCCGGAGGACTTCCCACAGATCCGACGTGTCGGCAGTAAGCTCTCTATCCGGAATATGCACCTTGCCCCTCCACAGTCCCTCCGACGACGGCCACAGCCGCTTCCGGACGGGCCCCACCGTAGCCATCGGCCGGCCCCGCTTGGTTACGGTGATCGTGCCGCCGTTGCGGCCGATCTCGTCCAGCAACGCGAGGCACTTAGCTTTGAATTCCGTGGCGCCGACAATTCGGCTATTCATACGCTCATGATAGCACAACTAGT
Organism: Bryobacteraceae bacterium; assembly: GCA_035602155.1. GTDB lineage: Bacteria > Acidobacteriota > Terriglobia > Bryobacterales > Bryobacteraceae > Bog-159. The sequence continues at coordinate 9,607 of DATNMW010000425.1, forward strand.
CACCTGACCATATTGCAGATCGTAGCTCCGGTGCTTGGCCGTTTTGGGAAACCGCTCCCTAACGGTCGCGGCTCGGTAAATAGCTCGCCTACCGCCGCGCCTCAACCGCCGTCTCCCGCACGGGCGCCATGAAGTCCAGCAGCGCCCGCTTGATCTCCGGCGGAATGCCGAAGCGCTCGATCTCATCCAAATCGCCGGCGGCGTACTTCACGGCATCACCATTCATGGCGATGGCGATAAACAGGTGGCGGGTCACTTCGTGGATCAGCCCTCGCGGCTCCTGCTTCTCCGCTTGAAAAGTAAGTGCGCGCACCGGCATCTCATCGTCCGCCAGGCTGGTCTCATACGCCATGGCGACCTCGGTCGAAATGCGTTTCTCGTAATCGGCCTGGATGCGCCGCGCTCTGTCCCTCCAGGAGACTTCCTGGTAGACCAGCGCGGCGACCGCAAACAGCAACAGTATTTCAAGGGAAGTCATCGGTCAGCTCCGTTTGGCCTTCATGTCCGCCAGCATCTTCTCGATCTGGTCCTGCTTTTCGAGCGCGGCCAGTCGATCCTCCACGTCGTCCTTGAACAACTCCGCCTTGGCCTGGCTGACAGCTTCGCTGTGCCGGACTTTGTCCTTCATCCGATCGAAGGTGGCTTCCGTGGAGTGGTCGCTGGTGGCAAACTGCGCGTCGGTGGCCTTGCTGGCGGCGCGCGCACGGCGATGCTGCGCGATCAACACATCCTTCTTCGCCTGCGCCTCCGCCAGTTTCTGCGCCAGCTTCTGCAAGGCGGATTTCAGATCGTCCACCTGGGTCTTCTGATCGGCCACCTGCTGCCGGAAGCTCTCGCCCATCTGGCGGTAGCTTACCGAGCGCTCCAGCGCCACACGCGCCAGATCGTCCTGCTTCTTGTCCACGGCCATCTCCGCTTTGCGCACCCATTCCGCAGTCTTCTCTTCGTTTTCCTGATGCTTCTTCTCCAGCACGTGCTGATCGGCGATGGCGATGGCCACCTGCGTTTTGACCTGCAGCAATTGGTTCTGCATGTCCAGAATCACCTGCTTGATCATTTTTTCCGGATCTTCGGCCTTGTCGATAAGGTCGTTCAGGTTCGCGCGAACCAGTCTAGATACTCGTTCCAGTAGTGCCATAATGTTTCTCCTTCGTAAGTTAGACTGCCGCTCCCTTGGCTTTGTCCTCGGGCGGCTTGGGCTCCTTCTCCCCGATCTGTTTCACCTTGGAGAACAGCTCGGACATCTTCATGCCGGAGAGGGTTTCAAACAGCGCGGGAATCTGGGCGGCCATAGCCGCCATATCTCCGGTGATCTTGTTCATGCCGGCTGAGTGGCCCTCGCCGGTCGAGACGATGGTGATCTTGTCCACGTTGGCCAGCGGCGCAGCCAGCGCGCGCACGATTTCGGGCAAACTTGTGATGAGCTTGTCCACGACCGCGGCCTGGTTATATTCCTGGTAAGCCTCGGCTTTCACGTTCATGGCGCGCGCCTCGGCGTCGCCCTTCTTAAAGATGATTTCGGCTTCGGCCTCGCCCTGCGCGCGAATGGCGGCGGCGTGACCGTCGGCTTCCATCACCAGCTTCGATTTTTCGGCTTCGGCCAGCGTCTCGATGCGCCGGCGCTCCACTTCCGCGGGCTTCAGCACGGTGGCGATCAATTCGCGCTCGCGGCGCTGGATCTCGGCGTCCTGCACGGCGACTTCGTGCTCTTTCTGCACCTGCTGGATCTTCACCTGCTCCGTGATCACTTGCTGTTGCATGACGTTTGCTTGGATCTCATAAGCCTTATCCGCCGAGGCCTGCTGCTTCTTGATGGTCTCGTTGTAGTTGGCCTTCTTGATCTCCAGGTCTCGCGTGGCTTCGGCCTGCTTAGCCTGCGAAAGCGTTTCGGCCAGCACCCGCTCCTGGTCGGCTTGCGCCCTGGCTACGGCGGCGGCGCGGGTGGCTTCGGCGCGCTTGATGGCCGTGTCCCGCTCGGCCTCGGCAGCGGCCACATCGGCATCGCGTTTGATCCGCGCCACATCCGGCCGGCCCATGTTGGAGATATATTCGTTCTTGTCGCGGACTTCCTTGATGGTGAACGAAATCACCTCCAGCCCCATCTTGTTCATGTCGTCTGCGCAGGTGGAGCGCATGCGGTCGCCCACCATCTCCGGCTGCTTCACAATCTCTTCCACCGTCAACTGGCCGATGATGCCGCGCAGGTGGCCTTCCATCACCAGCCGGATCAGGCCCTCGCGCTCCTGGTCGGTCTTGGTCAGAAACTGTTCGGCGGCAGTTTGGATGGATTCCGGATCGGACTTCACCTTGATCTGCGCGACGGCTTCCACCGTGACCGCTACACCTTGCCGGGTGTAAAGATCCTGCTGCGGCGCGACGTCAAACGACATCAGCTCCAGCGACAGGCTTTTGTAGCTCTCGACCACGGGCCAAATGACGGTGCCACGCCCCTTGACGATGCGCGTGCCCTTGCGTCCGTAGACGATCAGGGCCTCATGCGGACCCGCCTTGCGGTAGAGCCGCGCCAGCATCGACGCGATCAACACGATCGCGAGTAACATCAACAACACGACAACCACTACCATGTCCTTCTGCATACTTCTCCTTTAGAACTCGCTCCCTTACGGTCGCGGCTCGGTAACATACGCCGCTACCTCTCCGTTTCAGCCAAATCCTCCGCGCTTCCCGCCATGTCTTCCCAGCGGCGCACGTAGGCGATGCCCTTCTCATAACGCTGGACCACCACTTCCGTACCTTTCGCGATGGCCGTCCCATCGTCGCTGCGGGCTCCGGAAACCCGGCGCACACCCTCCTGCGAGAAAACGATCTCGCCGGTGCCCCCCAAGCGAATGGGGATGCTTAACTTGCCCAAAACGCCGATCATTTCGTAGTCGGCGGGGTCCAGTCCCTCGTCATCCGAGGCGAGCTTTGCCAGGAACCAGAACACGATGGCGGCGCCACCCAACCCGCTCAACAGGGCAATTGCCAGCGCCACCAGGAACCACACCGCGTAAAAGCGTTCCAGCAAATAACCCGTGCCGCCGAACCACGCGAGAAAGGCGGTCATCGTGCCAAAATTCAGCCACGGGACGCCTTCGGCCTCGCCGGCGTGCACATGCGGCACATGCACATGCGGCAGATGCACGTGCGGCAAGTGCAGATGCGCGCTGCCGGTAAGCACCGACAGCAGACTCAGCGCCAGGCCCAACAGAAAACAGATCAGATAGAAATCCGCCCATGTCATCGCGATCGCCTCCTCAATTTAGGCGAAGCCTCATCGGCGGCCACCGCCGGAGGGGGCTTCAATACCTGCAACAATCGCTCGGCGAGGCCCGGGTTATCCAGGATGGCGCCCAGCAACACCACGCACATCCGCGAATCGTCGTGCCGCGCCACGCGCAACAGCGCCTGGCTCAAATCGGCGTCGGCGTGGAAACGCTCGGCGCCGTTGATCAGCCACAAATCCAGCTTGTCCTCCAGCGCGCCCACGTCGGACATCAGCTCTTCCTGATAGCCCTCGGGATCGTCCACCAGGTAACCCGGATGCACTTTGTAAAACTTCGCCAGCAGCATGCGGCTGGAATTGGTCAGGTGCGGCCGCGCGCCGCTCTCGATCTGCGACAGATATGCCTGACTGATCGTTTCCCGCAGTTCCTTCTTGAGCAGGCGTACGACTTCGGCCTGCGTCAGCGCGTCCTGGCGGCCCCGCAGCGCGCCTTCGATTTCCCGCAGGTACCGGAGCTTTTCGCCTAGCCTCATATATTGCAGATCGTAATCATCATATAGCAATATGCAATATCGTGTCAAGAGAAATATTCGCCCTGTTTTCAGCTATTTCGGCTATCATGAAGCGGATGCCGCTATACATCTTTGCCCGCTTTGAACCCCTGCCTGGAAAAGAGCCGCAACTGCGCGGCGAGCTGGCGCGCATCCTGGAGCCGACGCGCGCGGAGCCCGGGTGCGTGCGCATCCATATATACGAATCGACGCGCGGTCCCCTGGTCTACTTCATTCACTCCGAATGGATCGACGAGGCGGCCTTCGACGCGCATGCCGAGCTGCCCCACACCCGGCGGTTCGTGGGCGCGGTTGTGGACCTCATGGCCAACCCATTTCAAGCCGTGCGTTCGAAACGCATCGGGTGACGGTTTTCGGTGCCGCTCGCCCCTCGTTGTCCTTTTTTCGCGATACCGTGACATTCTACATATTCGCGCGTAGAATACACGTAGAACGCCTGGGCAACATACGAATATGCCATCGGAAAAAACGGACTTGCTACAAGGCGCGCTGGACATGCTGATCCTGAAAATCGTGGCGCTGGGCCCCATCCACGGGTACGCCATCTCGCAGCGCATACAACAGATTTCCCGCGACGCGTTGCGGGTGCAGCAAGGCTCGCTCTATCCGGCGCTGCACCGGTTGGAGAATCGCCGCTGGCCGCGGGCGGAGTGGCACGCATCCGAGAGCGGCCACGACGCCAAATTTTACACGCTGACGAAGGCTGGTTGGAAACAGCTTGAAACGGAAACCGCGCAATGGGAGCGGCTGGCGGAGGCTATCGGGCTGATCCTCCGCACGGCGGAATAGGACGAAGAGTTAAAAGGCGACAGCGGACAAGATTGGCCGCCCTACAGAGGGCAGGAGGCATGCAAATGTTATTTCCACGGAAGACCGTCGACCGGCAGCTTGCCGCCGAGCTCGAATTCCACATCGCGAGCCGTACGCGGGATCTGGTTAGAGCGGGCGTGCCGGAGGCGGAAGCGCGCAGGCGCGCGCGCATCGAGTTCGGCGGAATGGAAAGCGTGAGGGAAGATTGCCGGGACGTCCGCCGCGGCTAGGCGATAGAAGAACTGTTCGGAGATCTGCACTACGCGTTGCGCGTCTTCCGGAAGACGCCCGCGTTCAGCCTGGCGGCAATCGGCACGCTGGCGCTCCGGCATTGGAGCTTGCACTGCCATTTTCACTATAGTCGATGGTGTGCTGCTGCGTCCGTTGTCCTATCCGGACCCGGATCGTCTGGTCCGTCCGCTCACCAAGAATCCGCCGCTGGGAATCAAGAACGGACCGGCGTCCTATCCGGATTATCTCGACTGGCACGACAGCGGCGTGTTCGAGGACGTTGGAATTTACCTTGCGGATAACGCGGTCCTTTCGGTGGGCGGCCAATCCGAACGGGTCGTCTGCGTCGCGGCGACCAGCGGTATCTTGTCGGCGGTAAAGGTCAAGCCCCTGGCCGGTCGCATATTCACGCATCGAAGATGGAAAGGAGACGTATGAAATCGTCGGCGTGGTTGGCAGTCTGAAATCCGGCGGCCTGCAGGAGCCGTCGCCGCCCCAGATCTATGGGTCGATTCGGCAGCACCCCGTACCGATGCTGGCCGCGTTCTTGCGCACTGCGGACGATCCGGCCGCGCTGGGCCGCGCTGCTCAACAGGCTGTCCTCGGAGTGGACCCCGATGTGCCGGCTTACCGCATACGCACCGGCGATCAACTGCTGGGACGTTCGCTCGCCCGGCGCAGACTGCTGATGACGCTGATCTCTTCGTTCGCCGCCATTGCGCTGGTGCTGGCGTTGCTGGGACTCTACGGAGTGCTGGCATATGGCGTGGCGCAGCGCACGCGCGAAATTGGCATTCGCATGGCTCTGGGCGCTGCCGCGGGACAGGTGCTTGCCGGCGTAGTGCGGCAAGGGATGATCATCGCCTCGCTGGGGGCGATTGCCGGACTCGCGGGGGCGCTGGCGCTTACCTGCGTACTGAAAGACGCGCTGTACAACGTCAGCCCGCTGGATGCCGGCGTGCTGGTCCTGGCACCGGCGGCGCTGCTGCTGGTGGCCTTATTGGCGTGCGCGATTCCCGCCAGCCGCGCGGCACGCGTAGATCCGGTGCTGGCGCTACGGCATGAGTGATCCCGGCGCAACCATCCAAACCTCCCGCCCCTCCGCCCGTCTATCCCAACATCGGGCTATAGTATATAAAGCTGCGCAACGCACATCCGAGGATCTCGTGAAAGCACCCCTGATCGCCATTCTTCTGGCCGCATCGTTATACGCGCAATCCACACGCGGCTCCATCGGCGGACAGATCGCCGATACCGCCAAGAAACCGGTTTCGGGCGCTGTGGTGGCGCTCGTCAACCAGGAAACCAACAAGAAGCACACAACCGTCTCCGGTCCGCAGGGCGATTTTCTGATCGCCTTGCTCGATCCAGGAACCTACCGATTGCAAGTTGACTCACCCGGTTACCGCCCCTTTGTCCAGGATTTGGTGCTCGACCTGAATCAAGAAATCCTACTGGATGTGCCCCTGTCCCTCCCGCCGGCCGACACGATTACGGTCAACGCGGTTCGCAGCCTGCTGCGCCCGGAATCCGCCACGGTCGGCGGCGTCATCGACAACCGACAGGTGCAAGGCCTGCCGCTCGATGGCCGCGATTTCTACGAGCTGAGCCTGCTGCTGCCCGGTGTGGTGCCCGCCGCGGAAGGCTCCGCTGCGTCGGTGCGCGGCTCCTTCGCAATCAACATCAACGGCGCGCGCGAGGATGCCAACGACTTCTTGCTCGACGGCGTCTTCAATGGCGACCCCAAGCTCAATGGCGTCGCGGTCAGCCCGCCGGTGGACGCCGTTCGCGAATTCGAGGTCCTGTCCAGCACTTACGACGCTTCCTTCGGCCGCAATGGCGGCGGGCAAATCAGCGTAGTGCTGCGCTCGGGCGGCAACCAGTTCCACGGCACTGCCTACGAATTTTTCCGCAATGCCGTTTTCGACGCGCGCAATTATTTTGCCCCATCCGACACACCCGCGCCACAGGACCAGCGCAACCAGTTCGGCGGCACCCTGGGCGGACCCATCCGCAAGGACCGCACTTTCTTCTTCGTCGATTACCAAGGCACACGCGACAGCACCGGTATCACGCAAGTTACCAATGTGCCCACGCTGGCCGAGCGGACCGGCGATTTCTCGCAAAGTGTCTTGCCGGCTATCGATCCCTATACCGGCGCGCCGTTCCCGAACAATATCATCCCGAGCGCCTATCTCGACCCCACCGGCCTGGCCATCGCCGCGCTTTATCCACTGCCCAACCGCAACGTGCTGAACCAGAACTATGTGTCGTCGCCCAATGGGCGTATGCGCGACGACAATTTCGACGTGCGCGTGGATCACACGCTGGCGCCTTCCTCGCAGCTGACGTTCCGCTATAGCTTCGCGGATGGGACCCTGTTCGAGCCCTTCACCGGCCCCAGCTTCCCCTTGGTACCCGGCTACGGCGACAACGTTCCCACCCGCGATCAGAATGCCATGATCGCCGAAACGCACGTCTTCACTCCCACCCTGCTCAACGAAATCCGCGCCGGGTTCGACCGCGTTTCGGAGGGTGTCTATCAGCAGGATATCGGCGACAACATAAACAGCCAGGTGGGGTTGCCGACAATTTCCACCAACCCGCGCGATTTCGGACTCAGCTCCATCTCGGTTACCGGATTCTCGCCGCTCGGAGACGAAGACAACAACCCGCAGCATGCCACCACCAACGTGTATCAGTTGAACGACAACCTGACCTGGGTGCATGGCCGCCACATGGCGAAGTTTGGCGCGGATTACCGTATTACGCAGCAAAACGCTTACCGCGACATCGAATCGCGCGGCTTCGTCGATTTCACGGGTTTGCTCATTGGCAATCCGCTCGAGGAGTTGCTGCTAGGCTTGCCCACGGATTCCGGCGTCGCCACGCTCGACAATCCGGAGCACCTGCGCACCTACAGCTACAATTTTTTCGCCAACGACACTTGGCGCGTGCGCCCCAATCTCACGCTGATTCTAGGGCTGCGTTACGAATACAACTCGCCCGGCGTGGACGCCCAAAATCACGCCAACCTGTACGATCAGGCCACTCAGACGCTGGTCCCTGTAGGCACTGACGGCATGCCGCGCGGCGGCTACCTACCGGACCGCAATAATTTTGCGCCGCGGCTGGGTCTGGCGTGGACGCCCTCCTGGTCGCCGCGAACGGTGGTGCGCACGGGCTACGGCGTATACTACGATCAATCCTCGCTGGCGCCTGGCGAGGGTCTCTATTTCAGCCCGCCCTATTTCAATCTCAACGTGTATTATCCGCTTAGCGCCACCCAGCCGCTGCTGCTCTCCAACCCGTTCCCCAGTGACTTTCCGGTTCCCTACCCGCCTTCCGCGCTGGCCTTCCAGCGCAACCTGCGCACGCCTTACGTGCAGCAATGGAACTTCAACGTAGAGCACTCCCTGGGCGGCAGCCGGATGTTCGAGATCGGCTATGTCGGCTCGAAGGGCACCGACCTGATCGGCGCGCGCGACGCCAACCAGCCGCCGCCCTCGGCAAACCCGTATTTCGAGCGTCCGCTGCCGCAGTTCGCCGATATCGACCTGATGGAGTCCAACCGCAATTCCAGCTACAACAGCCTGCAGGCACGCTTCGAACAACGCTTGAATTTCGGATTGACCCTGCTGGCTTCGTATACTTTCGCGAAATCGATCGACAACGATTCCAGCTTTTTTTCCAGCGCCGGCGATCCGAATTTCCCCCAGGACAGTTACGATTTGCGCGCGGAACGGGGGCTTTCCAACTTCGACGTGCGCCAAAGGTTCGTCGCCAGCTACGGCTACGATCTGCCGTTCGGAAGGTCTTCCCGCTGGCTCAAAGGTTGGCAGACGTTCGGCATTCTCCAGTTCCAGACCGGCCAGCCTTTCACCGTGTCGCTGCTGGCGGATGACGATAACAGCAACACCGGGATCGACAGCCTGGGCTTCGGCGCTAACGACCGGCCCAACGTGGTAGGGGATCCGCGGCTCTCCAACCCCTCGGCCAACCAGTGGTTCAATACCTCGGCGTTCGCGATTCCGCCCGATGGCAGCTTCGGCAACTCCGGCCGCAACACCGTCACAGGACCGGGTATGGCCACCGTGGACCTGTCACTCGTCAAGAATACCGTTATTCGCGAACGCGCCACCGTGCAGTTCCGCATCGAAGGATTCAATGTGCTGAATCACACAAACTTCGGCCTGCCCGACAATTTCATCGGTTCGCCCACATTCGGGCAGATACTCTCGGCCGGCGACCCGCGCCGCCTGCAACTGGCGCTGAAGTTTCTATGGTAGGACAGGCCTCCTGGCTTGGCCCTGCTACAATGTAAATAAACCGGATGACGACTGAAACCGAAACCGAACAAACTACCGGCGGCAGCTACTTCGTCTCCAACTACCCTCCGTACTCCTTCTGGAGTCCGGCCCACGTTGGGGACGTCTTCGCCGCGCTGGATCGGCCCCCGGCGCCGAACACGCCGCTGGGCATCTACCTTCACATCCCGTTTTGCCGGAAGCGTTGTCACTTTTGTTACTTCAAAGTCTACACCGACAAGAACGCCGCCGAAGTAGAAGGGTACCTCGACACCGCGATTCAGGAATTGACCCTCTATTCCGAGAGAGCCTTCATCGGTGGACGCAAGCCGAAATTCATCTACTTTGGAGGCGGCACACCCTCTTACATTTCGTCGCGGCAGCTTTCCAGCCTGGTGGAACGGATGAAGCGTTTACTGCCCTGGGATGAAGCCGAGGAAGTCGCATTCGAATGCGAGCCGGGAACTCTTACCGAAGGTAAGCTTCAGATCATCAGGGATCTGGGAGTCACGCGTCTGAGCCTGGGTATCGAGAACTTCGATGACGACATCCTGAAAATCAACGGGCGCGCGCACACATCGAAAGAAATCGGGCCCGCATATAGTTTCGCCCGTTCCATCGGCTTCCCGCAGATCAATATCGATCTCATCGCCGGAATGGTGGGTGAGACCACCGCCAACTGGCGCGATTGTGTGCGCAAGACCATTGAACTGGATCCCGATAGCGTCACCATCTACCAGATGGAAGTGCCATATAACACGACCATCTTCAAAGAGATGAAGGTTATGGGACAGTCGGTCGCTCCCGTTGCCACCTGGAAGATCAAACGCGACTGGGTTAGCTATGCTTTCTCCGAGCTGGAAAATGCAGGTTACACAGTGCGTAGCGCTTACACGGCAGTCAAGAATCCCGCGAAGACGCGCTTTGTCTACACCGATCTTCTCTGGTCCGGCGCGGATATGATCGGCCTGGGTGTCGCGTCCTTTTCGCATGTGCAGGGCACGCACTTCCAGAACGAGCATGAGTTCGAGACTTACTCCGATAAGCTGCGCCATGGCGTTCTGCCGATCTACCGTGCGTTGACTCTCACTCAGGAGCAGCGCTTGATCCGCGAGCTTATTCTGCAAATGAAGCTGGGGCGCGTTCGCGACCGGTACTTTGAGGACAAGTTCGGTGTGCGGATACAAGAGCGCTTTGCCGCTCCGGTGCGTATTTTGCGCGATCGAGGATTCTTAACCGCCGATGCGGACGGCTTGCGGCTCAGCCGCGACGGCTTATTGCAGGTCGACCGGTTGCTTTACGAGTTCTTCCTGCCTGAGCATAAGCTCGCATATGCATGACGCCATTGTGATTGGAGGCGGCCCGGCCGGTTCAACGGCGGCCGCCGTCCTGGCCGCCAAGGGCCGCCGCGTGGTGGTGCTGGAGAAAGAAAAGTTTCCGCGCTATCACATCGGCGAGTCGCTGTTGCCGTACGGTTACTTCACGCTGGAACGGATTGGCGTGCTGGACCGCATGAAGGCTTCGCATTTCACGCGCAAACACAGTGTACAATTCGTCGGCGCCACCGGACGCGCCTCAGTGCCTTTCTATTTCTCGCAGCAACTGGCTCACGAAGCCTCCGCGACGTGGCAGGTCTTGCGCAGCGAGTTCGACCAACTGCTGCTGGACAATGCCCGTGAGAAGGGCGCGGAAGTAGTCGAAGAAATCACGGCTCGCGAGCTGATTCAGCCAAATGGGGCCGTTACCGGAGTCAAGGCAGTTACTAAAGAGGGCGGTGCACGCGAGTTTTACGCGCCAATCACCATCGATGCCACCGGGCGCGACGCCTTCGCGGTTACACGCAACGGCTGGAAGGTACGAGATCCGGTCTTGAATAAGATCGCCGTCTGGACTTACTACAAAGGCGCGCTACGCGATCCCGGTATCGACGAAGGCGCGACGACCGTAGCGTACGTTCCGGAAAAGGGCTGGTTCTGGTACATTCCCTTGGCGGACGACATCGTAAGTGTGGGGGTGGTCGCTGAAAAGGACTACTTATACAACGGCACGCGCGACCTGGCCGAGATTTTTCACCGCGAAGTCAAGAAGAACGCGTGGATCGAAAAACACCTGGCCGCCGGTGAACAATTCGGACCTTACAGGGTTACCGGCGAGTATTCGTATCGCTCTCGCCATTGTGCCGCCGACGGATTGGTACTCGCGGGCGACGCCTTCGGCTTCCTGGACCCCGTGTTTTCGTCAGGCGTCCTGCTGGCGCTGCGTAGCGGGGAACTGGTTGCCGACGCCACTGACGCCGCCCTCGAAGCCGGCGACGTTTCCGCATCCCGGTTCGCCGCGTATGGCGCACAGGTCTGCGAAGGAATCGAGGCGATGCGCAAGCTGGTGTACGCCTTTTATAACCAAGTGTTCAGCTTCCGCGTGTTCATCAACGAATTTCCACAGCTTAAAGGCGACATGACCGATTGTCTCATGGGCAACTTGTTCCGCGATTTCCGGCCGCTATTCGATGCAGTGGCCAGGTTCGCGGCCGTTCCCGAGCCGCTCCCGCACGGCAAACCGCTCCGGACCGGAGAAGTTCTTGAGTCATGCAGGTAGGCCAACTGCGCGATGTCCTCTCGGTGGTTCTCCGCAATAATCCTTTCTACGCCGCCAAGCTGCGCGGCGTCAGCCCCGATTCGGACATTGCCACCCTGCCGTTCACAGTGAAACAGGAGCTAATCGACGACCAGATGGCGCATCCGCCGTATGGCTCCAACCTGACTTATCCCCTGGATCGCTACACCCGTTTCTGCCAAACCAGCGCGACCACCACCGGTACCCCCATGCGCTGGCTGGACACGCCCGAAAGCTGGGATTGGATGATCGGCAACTGGACCCGCGTGTACCAGGCGGCCGGCGTCACGGCTGGCAATCGTATCTTCTTCGCTTTCTCCTTCGGGCCATTCCTCGGATTCTGGGTCGGATTCGAAGCCGCCACCCGCGTGGGTTGCCTGGCTATACCCGGCGGTGGCATGCGTAGCGCCGCGCGCTTGCGCGCCATCGTCGAAACCTCGGCCACGGTGCTGTGCTGCACCCCGACCTACGCCATCCGGTTAGCCGAAGTCGCGGCTGAGGAAAGCATCGACCTTGGGGCGGCCAGCGTGCGAACACTGATCGTCGCGGGCGAGCCGGGCGGCAGCGTGCCGGCTACGCGAAACCACATCTCGAAACTCTGGCGCGGCGCGGGCGTCGTCGATCATCACGGCATGACCGAGATCGGTCCCGTCAGTTACGGCTGTCCGAAACGGCCCGGCGTGCTGCACATCATCGAAGATTCCTACATTGCGGAAGTGATCGATCCGGTGACTGGCCGGCCCCTGCCGCGCGGAGCCGCAGGCGAGTTAGTGCTGACTAACCTCGGCCGCCTTGGATCGCCGTTGCTGCGCTATCGCACCAGTGACATCGTGCAAGCCGCGGTGGAAGATCGCTGTGAATGCGGAACGCATGACTTCGCCCTCAACGGAGGGATACTCGGTCGCACCGACGACATGTTGGTCGTGCGCGGCGTAAACGTGTATCCCAGCGCCGTCGAGAACATTGTGCGCGGGTTCGATGCGATAGGCGAGTACCGTGTGGAAATTCAAAACCAACGCACGCTGCCTGAGTTAAGTATCCAGGTGGAAGCTGCGCCCGCGCATGCCCACGACGCCACTCTGGCGCACCGGTTGGAAGCGGCGCTCACGAACGCCTTCGCCTTGCGTATCCCGGTATCGGTGGTTTCCCAAGGAGCTCTTCCCCGCTTTGAAATGAAAGCCCGCCGGTGGGTGAATACCTGACTAAAAGCGGAAGTGGAGCACCATTTCGCTCGGTACGGGCTTATCGTGTTTGCGGGCCGGCGTGAACTGCCACTGTCGCGCGGCGCTGAGGGCCGCGGCGGACAGATCGGCGCCTTTCGTCAGCACCTGCGCGCGGGATACGTTGCCCGATTCATCGATGAACACCTTCACATCCACCGGGCGCGCCCCGGCGTCGTCGTCCGTGGGTCTCGCGGGTACGACCTTCCGGGTGGGAGACGGAGCCACAAAGGCGCCCGATTCCGGATCCCCTCCCTCGATCTTGTGCAACGCGCGCCGGAAGACTCCAGGGCGCGGAGCGTTATAGCTTACATCGGCCTCTAGCGGAAGGACGGCGTTCACCTGGGATGGCAACACAGCGGGTAGCCGGGGTTCAAACCTTTCGATGGGAACCAGGGGAGGCGGCGCCTCGAGTTCGCGGGACACGGCGCGCGCGACTGTGACCAGTGGAGGCGTGGCCACTATCGGCCGTTGCGGCTTCGGCTTGGGCGTTGTGACCGGTTTGATCTCTATCGGCGGCGCAGGCGTGCTCACCACCGTTGGAGAACTCACTGCCAGGGCGCTCACCGCCGTCTGCGGAACCGGCTCCGGCAGCAACCGCTCAACCGGCGCGCTGGCTTTCAGGGCAGCACCATCGCGTGTCGGCGCCGGGTTTTCCGAAACAAAGAGACCCGCTATGAGAAATAGGACCGCGATAACGGGCACGACCACCCATGGCAACGTTGGCAGCCTGCGGCGCGCGCGCGTCTCCGGCTTCGGGACCAGTATGGGCACCGGGCGGAGAGCCGGAGCGGCGGGCAATCCCTCGGCGATCGGGAAACCGCCTTCCGCCAGCCGCGCACCGTCGAACGGAAACTGGCGGTAAGGCGATCTCCGGTTAACGTCGCCATCCTCCCAGAAGAAGAACCCCCCCATCGCCGGACCATCCGTCGCGGGACGCACCAGCAGGAACACCTGCCAAGGTTCCGGAAAGTACTGGCTGAAGACCGCGAAATCGTCCTGGTCCAGATACATGCCCGGCCGCGTGTGGCTGCGGAAATACCCCACGACCTCCAGCGCCGGCCGGCGGGCCAGACGCGCGCCGAGGATACGCCGATCCTTCGGCGAGAGTGTGTAAGAGGCGCCACGCAAGTGTTCGCAAGGTGTCGGTTGGAAATCCTCGATTAGCACCGTCCGCCCGAAACCCGGAAGCGCCCGGCCCAGCAGAATCCCGCCTATTTCATTGCCGCGCGGCCCTGCACCCAGGCTCTGTTGCACCGCCGCACCCAACTGTTCGACCAACTCCAGGCTGACCTGGATCATGATCGAATCGCCAGGATCCTCCCAAACATACCCCGCCGGAACACTCGCAACCGCCGCCATACTGCGTTAGCTGGAGCACGTTTATAGCCATCTTGGGCCGGGATCTCACTCTCCCGGATGATACGTCCGCTCGGCGTGCGCCTGGATATCGGCCAAGGCGAACCACGCCGGCTTGAACTGCCGGTTCGCGTAAAGCCTAGCCTGATCGAAGTAATGCGGCGACTTGGGATCGGCGCTCTCCCCAAAAACCAGGATGGACTTGGCCTCCACCCTTGGACCGAAGTCCACAACGCTCACAAACGAGTGGCCCGCCACGCCGAAATGTTGCTTCTGTCCCTTCTCCGGGCGTGCATAGAAATTAAACACTATTCCCAGGGGTCCTGGACCGCCCGCTACCGGCAAGCTCTCCCGCGCATCGCTAAACGGTTCTTCTCCGCCTGATTGCGCGCGCTGCAGGCGGTTGATATCGCCCCAAGGCACCTCCCACGTCCCAAAATCCTTCTCCAGGTCGGCCATGGTCCCTTCCAGCGTGCCGACCGGATCCCGCTTCGTCTTGGGGTCCTGGACCTGCTTCCAGAACCATAAGGAGAACAGCGTCATCGGGACTGAGGAATCCCGGCTGATGTGGTCCCACTCACGCAACTCCGCCATCGCGCGCGCCAGCTTGGCGGCCCGCGGCGCGTCCGACTGCTGCATTGCCTCCCAACGTTCCGCAAGCCGGGGGATCTCCGTCTCCGCCTCGATCACGTAGGTGTCGAACGCCGCGCGCGACCAGTCCTCGAAGGTAAATTTTTCCGTATTCCAAAGGATGCGGCGGGAAATTCGGGCGCGGGCCGTGTCGCTTTCACCCACCATATATTTTGGATATTCCGATGGATCGGGGTTGCTATCGAAGGTAGTCGTGAACGGCGTGGAATTGCAGTTCTGCACGAATCCGGATTTCGGATTCAGTACCTGCGGCAGTTCGTCGATGGTGTGGAAGCCGTGCCACTCTGTGGCGGAAATACTGCCATCGACCGGTTTCGACCAATCGAAACTCGTCGACCGGCGCGGCACGGCGCCGTTGTAAAGGTAGAAGATGTTGCCCGCATCGTCGGCGTACATGGCATTGAACATGGGCACCGCCAGCGGCGACATCGCGGCCCGGAATTCGGCGAGATTGCGGGACTTGGACATCTGGTACCACTCCGCGATCTGGCCGCCCTCCTCGAAGCGCGCAAACCGCACGGCCAGCGATTTCCCGCCGCGCTGGGCCACCACCGGCCCATGATGCGTCTTCGTCATCTTGTAAGTGCGGGTAACTGGACCCGCGTCCGTCTTGATGGCGATGGAATCGGTCCACACGGCGGCCTGGCGGTAGCCGCCATCGTAGCGATAGGCTAGCGGATCGCCGGGCTTGTCGAAAGTCTCTTCCCACACATCGAAAACGTCGGGCTTGTTTACCGTGTGGCTCCAGCCCAGATGCTCGTTGTGGCCGATGGTCGGAAACGCCGAGCCGAAGAACGAAGCACCGGACATGTCCCAGCCCGACTCGCTATGAACGTGTCCCTCATACCACTGGCCGGGCCCGAAAAACGGCTGGTGCGGATTGATGAACAACATGGCGTGGCCCGTGGCGCTCTTCGACGGCCGGATGGCCCACATATTCGAGCCTTGTTGGTCCGCCATTTTTCCGGTGTCTTCCTTGGGGATGCCAGTCTCGCCATAGAGAAACAGATAGTAAAGTGCGTAGCGGTTGAACGCCAGCATGTGCCATGGCTCGAAATGCGCGATCAGCCCCGGGTGCACCTGCGGATGCCGCTCGAGATAGAAGTTGATCCCCTCCGCGAACGCGTCCATCAGTGCGCGGACGGGCGCCGCCGCGTGCTCGTATTCCGCCGTCGCGAGGCGCGGAATCTCCAGCGTCCGGATCACCAGATCGTCGTCCAGCGTTTTCTTGCCGTAGACTTCGGAAGCCCGACCCAGCGCGCGCAGGTAGCTGTCTTCGATTTGCCAGAAATTGTCCTCCGCTTGCGCGTAGGCGTAGCCGAAGACGCAACTGGCGTCGGTCGGCCCGAAGATGTGCGGCACGCCATAGGTGTCGCGATAGATGGTTACGGATCGGGCAAGTTCCGCGGTGTGGTTGACCGTGGCGGCTGGAAGCGCGCAGGTCTTTGTGCAAGCCAGGGCGAGTGGCAACAGCAAGGCTGGAAATTTCATGCGGTTTTCAGTCTATCAAAAGAAGTGGGCGGACGCCCTCGTCCGCGCGCGCCCCCCTGGTCGCGCCTTTCTCAGCGCGGGGCCGCGGAAATGGTAGAATTATGGCATGAGAACTACCATTGATTCTGCCGGGCGAGTGGTAATCCCAAAAACAATTCGGGAGGCCGCGGGGCTGACGCCCGGGCAGGAACTCCAAGCCGAATACCGGGATGGCGCGATAGTTGTCGAGCCTGCGCCGCGACAAGTGAAATTGGTACGAAAGGGGTCTCTCTTGGTGGCGGTCGCGCCGCCGGGAGAAAATCCCCTCACACATGCACAGACAGCCAGGGCAATTCGCGAACTCCGGGCGGAGAGAGTCCGCCGTTGAGCGTAGCCTTCGCTCTGGATACGAGTTGCGTAATCCCGCTGCTTTCGTCCTGGCACGAGTTCCATGCGCGCACGAAGCAGGGCTACGAAACGAGACGAGCCCGGCGCGAACGGCTCGTGATTCCCGCGCACGCTCTGTTGGAATCGTTTGCTGTGCTGACGCGAATGCCAGTGCGGTTGTCGCCAGAAGATGCGCGGCGGCTTCTGGAAGAGAGCTTTTTTCAAAAAGCCGAAATCGCGAGCCTGGCAAGCGGCGCGGCATGGATTACGATTCAGGATTTGAGCCTGCGTGAGATGGGGGGCGGGATCGTCTATGACGCGGTGATCGCACGCACCGCCTTCGACGCGGGCGCATCCGTGCTGCTTACCTGGAATATGAAAGACTTCCTGCGGGTTGCGCCACTGGGATTAGAGATCCGCCAGCCTTGATTCCGCGTCGTCCAGCGCCGCGTCTGTTATCCCAAAGATTCCTCTTCCGCGTGGCTAACATATTCCCTTTCAGCCCTGTGGTGGGCGCGCGATACCACTAGGATGCTCCTTCGCCTTCCTCAGAAATCCGATGCCTTGATGGCTTCTTCTCCTAGACTGCCGTTGGTCTGTTTGATCAACTCAACGGTGAAGCCGAGAACTCTATCGCCCTCCGTGTGAAAGTCAAATGGCTCGGCTGCTTTTGCATACCCCGTGCTCGGCCCAAATAGGTACTCCTCGCCGTACCAGTCGGCTCCTGCTGCGTAACGAAGTTCGTAACTGCCGAGAGGTACCCTTACCCGTGCCGTCTTTCCGGAGCGCACAAAACACACCAGTCTGACCGCACGTGTCTGCCAGTCGACCAGTTTTAAATAATGCCTCGTCAGAGGAATCTGTGGGTCACTGATGCGTTCGAATGGCGGCCGGAGGTTCGGCTCGCGCGGCCGGCGACGCCCGGATAGCGCGGACTCGGCGTTTTGTTCCTAGCTATAGCTAGTTGGCTTTGGATCCAGCTTGCCCGGGCGAGCATCGCCACCGTCCGTTGCCCTGGACTACTGAGGCCGCCTCCGTCGCAGATCCCACAGTCCGCGCGCCGAGAGGATCAAGGTGAAGCCCCCCAGCCCGCCGAGCGCCCAGAGTGTCCACACGAAGAAAAAGCCGCCGGGGGATTTGGCGATCTCGCCATAATGTGCCCCCCTCATGTGGATGACGGGCATGGCTGCTGCGAACAATCCGATGAGCAGCATGATGACATGCCCCGATCGCCGTTCGGGGAGCACGAGGGTCCCGTAGAGGAAGGCCGCGAGGATGAGCAGCGCAGTGTTTGAGCTCTCGGCCTTCGATATCCCACGAACGATGTCGTCCGTTATGTGAAGCGTCAGGAAGAGGATCGAGAGCAGAGACGCGACGGTCAACATGGTGTTGTGTTTCATTGGAAAATCTCCTTATTGGATTTTATTGTGCCTCATTGCCCTGCTGCCCTTGCCTTCTCCATCCAGCGCTGCTCGTTCACAGCAAACACCAGGAGCGGCAGCGTATTTGAGAACCCGGCGAAAACGGAGAAACTCACGATTTAGACAGCCATTCGGTTATCAAGCGGCTCGTACAAGTAGGCCAGCCAACCCATCCCCCACCGCCGCTAAGACGCACTGGATGTGAGGAAGAAAGGTGGATTTGGAGACCAGATCGCCTCAAAAGACGGTAAACACCTTCTCGTTGTTCAATATATTTGGCGCGGCCCGTTCCGGGCCTCCGCGATGCGGCGCACTAAAATGGCAGCCGTCCCAGCAGCGAGTGACGGCATCTTTTTCGCCGTTGCGAAGGTGACGCGACAGTGCCAGAGGCGCACCACTACATCCATCTCTCTCAGCAACCGACAGTCGTCAACGCGATTCCGGAGGTAGTGCAGCCTGCGCTTGCGTGTAGGCGTAGCCGAAGACGCAACTGGCATCGGTCGGCCCGAAGATGTGCGGCACGCCATAGGTGTCGCGATAGATGGTTACGGATCGGACAATCTCCGCGGGGTGGTTGTCCGTGGCGGCCGGTAGCGTGCAAACGACGGCCAATGGTAGCACCAGGGCTAGACGTTTCATGCGGCCACTCAGTTAATCAAGAGGAGAGGCCACGCGGTAAAAGCAATCCCGCCGGTTGGGCAAGATCCGCCCACAGTTTCAGGGAGTTCGTTTCACTTCCACTACCAGGATGCCCGCCAGGATCAGGCCCGCGCCCGCCGCCGCCCGCGTGGAGAGGGTTTCGCCGGTCAGCAGGTAGGAAGTGATCCATGCAAACACCGGCTCCAGCATGAAGATCAGCGCGGTGCGGGTAGACGTCGTATATCGTTGCGCCCAAGCCTGGAACGTAAATGCCAGGGCAGTGGCGAAAACGCCCGTGATGACGATAGCCGCCCACACACCCGGCGTCCAGCGGACGCGAGGCGTTTCCATCCCGCGAAAGAGCGCCCAGGCCAGCAGCGCCGAAACCCCGATCTGAGCGGTGGACAACAATTCAAAGCCGGCCGTGGCCGAAAAGCGGCTCAGCGTTAGGATGTGGGCGGCGTAACAAGCCGCGCAGCAGACGGTCAGCAAGTCGCCGCGATTCATGGCGAAAGTGGCGCCCGGCAGCGTCGGCAGCGTCATGAGGGCCATGCCGCAGGTGGCCACCAGAACGCCGCCGATCTCCAAAGTGCGCGGCTTCTTCCGATAGACCACGGCCGCCAGCAAGGGCGTCATCACCGCGGTGAGACCGGTCAGGAATGCGGATTTCGGGGCACTCGTGAATTGCAGGCCGATGGTTTGAAATGCGTATCCCGAGAAAAGGAATGCGCCGGCCAGTGCGCCACCGGCCAGCGACCAGCGCGGATTTCGGGTACGGCTCCACGATCCAAACGAAGAGCCGCGGAACAGAACCAAAAGCACGATCGTCGCCAAGGTGAATCGCAAGGCCAGAAAAAGGATCGGCGAAACATCGCGCAGAGCCTGCTTCACCAGCACGAATGTCGATCCCCAAATAAGGGTGTTGACGATCAAGGCGGCTTCGGCACGCCGCTGTGTCCCGGGGGCGACCAGCTTCACTGGGGGGCGCCGGACCCGGAGGGCGCCCCGAATTGAGGATCGCGCAGCAACAGGCACAGCGTCAGCAGAATGCGCTTCAACCCCAGATCGCGGCCCTCGGGCCTGAACCATTCCTGCGTGGTGTGCGCACCGCCGCCCTGTCCGCCCGCGCCGATCGAAATGGCGGGGATGCCCAGCGACATGGGAATATTAGCGTCGGTGGAAGCGCAATCCAGGTGGGAGCGGATGCCCAAGTGGCTATCCACCGCGCGGAGATAGGAAAGCATGGGGGAGTGCTCGGCCACCTTGGCGGCGGGCCGCGACCCGATCTCGCGGATCTTCACCGCCACTTTGCCGCCAGTGGCCCGCTGATTCTCGACTTCCAGCGCGCGCTCGATGGCGGTGGTGAGGAAATCCACCAGATCGTCCATCTTCTGATTGCTCTCCGAGCGGATGTCCACTTTGGCGCGCGCCATTGCCGGGATGGCATTCACGCTGGCGCCGCCCTCGATGAAACCTACGTTGAAACTGGATTTGGGGGGGCCGCTCAAGCGCGCGTCGGAGAACTGGGAAATGGCGCGGCTCAGCGCGTGCACCGGGTTCCCCACGCCGTAATCGCTCCAGCTATGCCCGCCCGGGCCGGTGAAGATCACTTCGAAGCGGCGGCTACCCAGCGCACGGTTGGTGATGTGATCGGTGGAAGCCCCATCCAGCACCAGAAAGGCTCCGATCTTCCTGCCCAGCGGCGACTGTTTGCAAAGGTGCCGCATGCCGCTCAAGTTGCCTTCGCCTTCCTCGCCCACATTGGCGACCAGCAGCAGGTCGGCGTGCCAGCCTTCTACCGGCGGGCAGATTTTCAGCGCGCGCGCGATGGCCAGCAGGGCGGCCAGACCGGCGCCGTTATCGGAGATGCCCGGACCGCGAAAACGCCCATCCGGCTCCATGCCGATATCTTCCTTGACGCGCGGCGCGAGCACCGTGTCGAGGTGCGCCGTGAGCGCGACGTAGGGTCCTTCGGAATGCGCATCGGGTGTAGCTACCACGTTGCCCGCGCGGTCGATATGGCTTTCCCATCCCAGATTGCGGAACTGCGCCACGATCCACTCGGCGCGCTGTTGTTCGAGGAAAGTGGGAGCGGGGACGCGGCAAATCTGCAGGTGGATGTCGTTGATCCACTGCTTCTCGCGCGTGAACCACTGGAGGCATTCGCGCATGCCGCGCAGGTCCGCTGTTTCGCCGACCAGCCCGGAGATAGGTGCGAGGTTTGCCGCCATGCACTTCAGTTTAGCAAGCGGCTGGCGCCTCACTCTCTGACGGTCGCGGCTCGGCAGGCCGGCGTCGGCAGCCGTCTACCGAGCCGCGCACGTCAGTAAGCGGAGCGGCTAGTGCTGCGCGCCGCCGGATGCGCGGGTACGCGGTGTTTCGGTTTCGTGAAGACCTCGCAACCAGGTGTCCAAATCCTTCTGAGCCTGCTCGCGGGACATGCCGTAACGTTCCTGCAGCTTCCCGAGGAACTGGTCTTTTTTACCCGCGATGACTTGAATATCATCGTCGGTCAGCTTCCCAAATTTCTCGCGAACCGATCCTTTCATCTGATTCCATTTACCTTCGACTTCGTTCCAGTTCATGATATTAGAAAACCTCCTCTGGGATTTATGCAGTCATTGTGCCCTTGTGCCGCGGCACACTGTTGCTACAATCCAGTCAGGAGTCGTATGAAACGACATTTCGCACTAATCGCCGGCATCTTCCTGCTGTCGGCCGCCGCCGTGCTAGCAGCTACAGACCCGGCCGGAGTGTGGGAAGGCACACTCGATACGCCCAACGGAGCGGTTGGCTTCGTCTTTAATGTGCATCGGGATGGCGGCCAATGGGCGGCGGAAATCGATATCCCCATGCAGGGCGTGTCTGGGCTGCCGCTCTCCAGCGTTAAGGTGGACGGCGCTGCCATCGGCTTTCCATTGCCCGGTCCGGGCAATCCGCGGTATGACGGCAAGCTCTCCGAGGATGGCAAAAGCATCTCCGGGACCTTCACTCAGGGAGGTGAGCCGATTCCGCTGGACCTAAAATGGAAATCCGAGCCGCGGGCCGTGGACAAATCGTCGGCCAATACGGGCGATGTCCAAGTGCTGGAGGGCGCCTGGGAAGGCGTGCTGGAAGCGCACGGCCAGTCGCTTCACGTGCGGTTCAACTTCACCAAGAACGCCGATGGAAGCATAACAGCCACGTTCGACAGCGTGGATCAGGGCGCTAACGGCCTGCCTATCGCGAGCATTGCGCGCAGGGGAGACACGCTGAAACTGGATATGAAAGCGATCGGTTGTTCCTACGAAGGGACGTTGAACAAAGACGCTTCAACAATGACGGGGACGTTTACGCAGGGCGATAGCATGCCGCTCAACTTACAACGCAAGAAGGCCGAGAGCAAGAACTGAACCGAGACGACATTGCCGATCTTCCGGAAGGATTGCCGGAAGCATGGCTGCGCGGGCCATGGCCGCAAGTGCATCCGATGCTGGCACCCGCGCTGTACACGTTTCAGCAGACGCGCGAGGATCTGGCACGGCACACCGCGGGGCTTACCGCCGGCCAGGTGTGGGCGCGCCCGCATGGACTGGCGCCGGCGGGCTTTCACCTGCGGCACATCGCGGGCAGCGTGGATCGTCTGACGGCTTATCTCGAAGGACGTTCATTGGATGCGGCGCAGATGAGTGCGCTGGCGAAGGAAATGGAGCCGGGCGCAAGTCTCGCTGAACTATTGGCGGACGTCTACCTGGTGCTGCTGCGGGCCGAGGAGATTATTCGGGCAATCGATCCGGCGACCCTCACCGAGCCGCGCTGGGTGGGACGAAAACGTTTGCCGACGACCGTGATCGGATTGCTGGTACACATCGCGGAGCATACCCAACGGCATTTGGGACAGGCCATCGCCGCGGCGCAGTTGGCGCGGGCGTGCGGCGGCGACAGCGGCCCTAACTGGCCCAGGTAATCAGTCCGGGCACGAACCGCGCGGCCAGATCCGGATGGTGCGGCATGACGCGGACGGTGTAGCCCTGCAAGCCGCTGCGGCAGCAGGGTACGCCTGTGGCTTCGAACATATGTTCGCCGTCGCCCTGACTGGCGGCGTGGCGCATGGGGAGAGTGGTCGGCTGCATGAGGTCACCCGCAGCGTCCAAAGCCCCCGAATACAGCTCCACTGTTACGTCCGCCGGGGACAGCGCGCCCAGGCGCACGCGCGCGCGAACACACACCAGATCGCCGACTTTAGCCGTACCCGCCGGACCCGCCGTACCCGCTTTCGTGGCGTCCACCCGCACTTGCGGCCATTCGCGGCGCACCAGATCCATCCACGAGGCCAGCGCGCGGGCGGCCGCGGCGCAATCCGCCTCCAGCCGGCCGAACCGCTCGAAGGCCGGCAAATAGAACCGCTCCGTGTATTCGCGTACCATGCGGTGAGTATTAAAAATGGGACACAGATTCTTGAGGGATCCTTTCATCTGCGCAATCCAGCGGCGGGGAAGCCGGTCCGCGCCCAGATCGTAAAACGTAGGAACCACATCCCGCTCGAGCAGATCGTAAAGCGCCTCGGCTTCCACTTGATCCTGCTGTTCCCGATCATGATAGGGCTCGCCGTTGCCGATGGCCCAGCCGATCGACTCGCCGTCGGGCCGGGGCGCCCGCCAGGCCTCGTCCCACCAGCCGTCCAAAGTGCTGAGATTGAGCGCCCCGTTGGCCGCGGCTTTCATGCCGCTGGTGCCGCTGGCTTCCATGGGCCGCAAGGGTGTATTCAGCCAGACGTCGCAACCCTGCACCAAGTAGCGGCTGATGGCCATATCCTGATCTTCCAGAAAAACAATACGGCGGCGGAAGGCAGTATCCCGCGACAGAGCCACGATCCGCTGGATGAGATCCTTGCCGCCGCCATCGCGGGGATGCGCCTTGCCCGCATAGATTATTTGTACCGGCCGCTTGGTATCGCACAGAATGCGTTTCAACCGTTCGGGATCGCGCAACAGCAGGGTGGCTCGCTTGTAGGTAGCGAAGCGCCGCGCAAAGCCGATGGTTAGCGCTTCGGGGTTCAAGACCTCTTCCGCGGATTCGACTTCGGATTGCGGCGCGCCGCGGCGCTTCAATTGATCGCGCAGTTTCCGGCGGGCAAACGCCACCAGCCTCTCCCGCCGGCGCTCATGTGTGCGCCAAAGCTCTTCGGCCGGAATCGTCTCGACCCGTTTCCATATGACCCCGTTGGCGGCATCGCGCCACTGCGGACCGAGGTAACGGTCGTACAACTGGTTCATCTCGTTGGAAATCCAGGAGCGGAAATGCAAGCCGTTGGTGACATGGCCGATGGGCACCTCCTCGACCGGCACGCCCGGCCAAATGCCTTGCCACATGCGCCGGCTTTCCTCTCCGTGCAGCTTGCTCACGCCGTTGCTGGAGGCCGCCAGGCGCATGGCCAGCACGGTCATGCAGAACAGCTCGCTCTGGTCGCCGGCGTTTCGTCTTCCCAACGCCAGAAAGTCGTGACGGTTGAGTCCCAGGCGCCGATGATGCTCGGCGAAGTAGCGGTCCATCAGATCCGGGGTAAAGTAATCGTGGCCCGCCTCCACGGGCGTATGGGTGGTGAAGATCAGGCTGGGGGACGCCAACTCGCGCGCCTCGGCAAACGAAAAGCTGGTAGCGCTCCATGAGCCGCCGCAGGTGCTCGAGAGACAGGAAGGCCGAGTGGCCCTCGTTCATGTGATAGACGGCCGGTTGGATTTTGGCGGCTTCCAGTGCACGGTAGCCGCCAATACCCAGCAGGATTTCCTGTTTGATGCGCATTTCATTATCGCCGCCGTACAGTTCGCCGGTGATCTCGCGGTCCGCGGGGCTGTTGGCGGCGAGATTCGTGTCCAGCAAATAGACCGTCACGCGTCCGACCTGCGCCCGCCAGATGCGCGCTGTCACTGTGCGGCCGGGGCACCGCACCTCGACGGTCAACGGTTTGCCGTCCGGCTGGCCAGCGGACGCAGCGGAAGGTTATGGAAATCGTTGGTCACATATGCTTCCTGCTGCCATCCGGCCTGGCTTAGATACTGCCGGAAGTAGCCCCGCTGATAGAGCAGACCCACACCCACCAGCGGCACACCCAGATCGCTGGCCGACTTGACGTGATCGCCCGCCAGCACGCCCAATCCTCCCGCGAAAATGGAGAGGCATTCGGTGAGTCCGAACTCGGCGGAGAAATATG
The DNA here is from genome assembly GCA_035602155.1 of Bryobacteraceae bacterium. GTDB lineage: Bacteria > Acidobacteriota > Terriglobia > Bryobacterales > Bryobacteraceae > Bog-159. The sequence goes on from DATNMW010000425.1 coordinate 34,703, forward strand.
CGACCAGCAGCTTGCCGGCCGGCGCATGGACGCGCCGGAACCAGGAATTCTCTCCCATGCGGTTTGCCATGGCGCGCGAAACGCGCTCCAGGTGGGCCAGGAAAGAATCGTCCGCGGCGGCCGCTACCAGCCGCATCTGATCGATGCTGCCCAGCATTTGAACCGGATTGCGGCCGGTGGCGTCCCACAGCTCCGAATCCAATCGCCGGAATAATTCGATGCTATCGTGGTCCCACGCCCAACGCAGGTTGCAGGCAAGTTCCCGCAGCGGCTCCAGCGGCTCGGGCAGGGACGGCATTACGTTAAAGACGCGAACAGGTTTCAATTTCTTGCACCCTAGGCATTCATCGGCTTGCCGCAGCCCGATCATTAGGGTCCCGAACCATTCTTTCAGACTCTATTATCCTGTATCCCGCGCGGGCGCATCGCGAGTGCCACATTTTTCTGGGTGCAACTGTTTGGCCAACCGGCGCCTTCGGCAGCTATATAGCGGAAGCTGCCGATCGGGAGGGTCGATGAACCGCGTTGCCACTATA
>DATNMW010000426.1:0-8418 GCA_035602155.1 Bryobacteraceae bacterium
ATCCGGGTGCTGGCGGCCGGAGATGCGGAAAAAGGCTGGGAACTGGTCCATCGCACGCACGTTGACGCGATTCTGGTGGAAGCCGACCTGGCCAATGGGACCGGCCTCCTGGCGCGCATCGCGGACTGGGATCCGGACGCGCAGGTATTGTTGCTGACGGATTATTACACGCCGGAATCCGCTGTCGAAGGCATCCAGCACGGGGCATGCGACTGCCTGAGCAAGCCGCTTTCGTCCGAGACGCTGGGGCAGCGGGTCGGTGAGGTGCTACGGGAAGCACGCTTGCGCCGCGAGACGCTGGAACTCGATGAGCGGCTGATCGACAGTTTCCGTTTCCATGGCATGGTGGGCCGCAGCCCGCAGATGCTGGAGACGTTCGCCCGGATCAGGCGGGTGGCGCCGCATTACCGGATCGCATTGATCAGCGGCGCAACCGGCACGGGCAAAGAACTGGTGGCGCACGCATTGCATGAACTGAGCCCGGTGGCGGCGCGGCGGTTTGCGGTCTGCAACTGCTCGGCGATCGTGGAAACATTGTTCGAAAGCGAGTTGTTCGGCCATGTGAAGGGCGCATTCACGGGCGCGACCCAGGATCGCGTCGGATTATTCGAATACGCGCAGAGCGGCACGGTGTTTCTCGACGAGATCGCGGACATGCCGCTGACTACCCAGAGCAAGCTGTTGCGCGTCGTGCAGAACCAGGAATTGCAACGCGTGGGATCGCCGGAAGTGCGCAAGGTGGACGTGCGGGTGATCGCGGCCAGCAACCGCGACATGCGCGCGCTGGTGGCCCAGAACCTGTTTCGCGAGGATCTATACTACCGGCTCACGATGGTGGAGCTGAAGTTGCCGCCGCTGGCGGAACGCAAGGAGGATCTGCCGCTGCTGGAGCGCCACTTCGTGGAAAAGTTCGCCCGCAACTACGGCAAGCGTATCGCCGGCATTTCGCGCCGCGCACAGGCGGTGCTCTCGCTGCATGGCTGGCCAGGCAATGTACGCGAGATGGAGAATGTCCTGGGGCATGCTTGCATGATGGCGGATGCGGAGTTTATCGACGTGCGGGATTTGCCCGATTATCTGCAGAGCGGCGTTCGCGGGGTGGCTACGAACGAGCCGGATCTGATGCCGCTGGCGGACTTGGAACGCCGGTATACACAGCATGTGCTGCAGCGCCTAGGCGGGAACAAGCTGCAAGCCGCGCAGGTGCTGGGGATCAGCCGGGCCACGCTCTACCGTATTCTGCGGGATGGCGCCGGCCAGGCGGGGGTGGTCCCGTTCGATTTTCTCGGACGTACGCCGCCGGGCGCGCGCCCGCGGGTTCAGTAGCCGCATTCTTCCCGGCTCCCGATTACTGGCTCCGTCGCCTTCTTAATGTTTAGTTAAATTCTCAAACAGAAAAAGCCCGCTCTTCCCGGCCACCACGAAGTCCAGGTCGCCATCGCCATCCAGGTCGGCAACGGGGATCTGCATGCCCCCTCCGGTGCGCGTGCTGTAATCCACCACGTGCTTGACCCATTCGATCTTCTTGCCGCCCTCCAGGCGCATGAATTCGTACCAATAAATGCCCAGTGGCTCGCGTTCGCCCGGATCGTGGCCATTGTGCGCCATATAGCGCTTTCCAGTTAGCAGATCTTTCCGCCCATCGCCATTCAGATCGACCAGCGTGAGGGCGTGCGCCTGCGACCAACTCTCGTCGATGATGTGTTTCGTCCACTTGCCGTCCGCGCCTTGTTCCAGCCAGAAGATGCCGTAGTTATGCGCCATGGATGTGACAATGTCGTTGCGGCCGTCGCCGTTCACGTCGTAAGCGTAGATGAAGCCGGTATCGCCCAGGTCGAAATCGGGATGCCACTTCCACATGCCGGTGCGAGGGTCGCGCGGAGCTTCGAACCAACCCTTGGGCGTGATGATGTCGTTGCGGCCGTCGCCGTTCACGTCGCCCACGCCAATGCCGTGGCCCCAACTTTTGGGGCTGACCACGTGCTTGACGAACTCGCCGTTTTTCACTTCATACCAGGCCAGCGGCATGTTGGTGTCCCCGAATTCGGGCAGCACCTCCTGGGCTTTGCCGTCGTTATCCAGATCCACCAGGAAGGCGAACTCCACGGGCGATCCCGTTTCGATCATGTGTTCCTTCCATTCGCCGCCCCCTTGGCCAATGCCGGGCCCTGGGTTCTCGCTCCAGAAGAGCCTATGCGCGAACCAGGAGCAGCTTACGATATCGATCCGACCGTCGCCGTTGACATCCAGCGGCAGATCGCTGAAATTGTCGATGTAGTTGTTGGTGTAGGGCAGCGAACGGAACTTGTGCTTGATCCAATGAGGGCCTTCGTACCAATTCTCGCCGGAGACGATGTCGGGCCGGCCGTCGCCGTTGATATCGGCGATGGCGCAGCTTTCATTGGCGCCCAGATCGAGGGTGTGTTTCTCGAATTGGATGTCGGCGGGGCGTGTGGCTGTCCACGCCAGCACGCCGGCCAGGCAGAGGCACGTGGCGATTGAAAGGCGGGTCATGCCGCGATTGTAACTCGGGGTATGCTGGATGATTATGCGAAAGCTATTTGGCGTGCTCGTTCTGGCGGTAATTTGTTTGGGGCAGGAGGCCACGGATCCATGGGCCAAAACGGAGTTGATGGAGCCGGCCGCCCTGGCTGAAGCGCTGCAGTCGGCCAAGCCCCCGGTAGTGTTGTGTACGGCGTTCTCGGTGCTCTACCGAAGCAAGCGCATCCCGCACGCCATTGAGGCGGGCCCGGGATCGAAGCCCGAAGGGATCGCACTGCTCAAGAAGGCCGTGGCAGACCTCCCGAAGGACGCCGATATCGTCCTATATTGCGGTTGCTGCCCAATGGTGAAGTGCCCCAACATCCGCCCGGCCTACCGCGCACTGCGGGAGATGGGTTTCGAGCACGTGCGCGTGCTGAACATCCCTACCAACATGCACGAGGATTGGTTCGGCAAGGGCTACCCGGCGGAGGGCAGCGCGGCGGCCGACGGTCATTCGTAACGTAGCGCAATCATGGGATCCACCCCGGCAGCCCGGCGCGCGGGTATATAACAGGCCAGCAACGCCACGCCGGATAAGACCGCGGCGACTACCAATAGTGTGAAGCGTGCGGCCGACGATGGACGGGTCGGCGCCGAAGCGGTTTTCCCACAGGCGCTGGCTCAGGATCACGACCTGCGATTTGCCCAACTGGTCCTCATCGGCGGCGAAGGTGCGGCCGAGCGCTGCCTGCACGCCGAAGATATCGAAGTACGCCGCCGAGACGCGCGCGCCCTGCAGTTCCTCGGGCCGGCCAGAACCGGTCAGCGTGACGGAGCCGCCGAAATTGACGGCGGCCATGTGCTCGAACACCGTGTTCTGGTTCTTCCAGTCGAGAAAATTCAGCGTGGAGACGCCATTGCGGGAGCCGCCCGGCGGCTTCTCCCAAACCAGCACGATGCCGTGCGGGTCGCGATAGGGCAGCGGCTTGAGCAGCACGCCGTTCACGAAACTGAAGATGGCGGTGTTGGCCCCCATGCCCAAAGCGAGGGTCAGCAGCGCGATGACGGTGAAGCCGGGAGACCGGCGAAGGGTGCGGATAGCGTAACGCATGGCTGTTCGTTAGACGGCGGCCGGCGGTCCGGTTGGGCGTCCTCTAGGGATGGATACTGCCGTTGTCGTAGAAGGTTACGGAACAGCGATGCGCAATCTGTTATAAGTAATCCGTGATGCAACGCCGTCAATTCGTGGGGGCCGCCGCTTCGGCTGGTCTCGCCGCGGTCCCTGCCGCCGCCGCCCAACAGAACGCTTTCTTCGAGCTGCGTTATTACCAAATGCGCACTGGCGCCCAGACACAACGCACCGCGGACTTCTTGAGCAAACACTTTCTGCCCGCCGCCCAGCGCCTGGGCATCGGCCCATTGGGATTCTTCGGCGCCGTCATCGCCGAAGGCAGCCCTTTCATTCTGGCGCTGATTAGTTATCCATCCGCCGCGGCTTTCGCGGACAGCCTTGCGCGTCTGGCGGTCGACAAAGAATTTCAGCGCGGTTTCGACGAGTACAACTCCATGACGGAGCTCAGTTATATCCGCATGGAGAACTCCCTGCTGCGGGCCTTCGACGTCATGCCGTCTATCGCCGTTCCGCCCGCCGGCCAGCGCCCGCCGCGCATCTTCGAGCTGCGCACTTACGAATCCAACAACGCCAAAGCGGCACAGCGCAAGATCCGCATGTTCAACGAAGGCGAAGCCGGCATTTTCCAGCGGCTGGGGATGGCGCCGGTTTTCTTCGGCGAGACGCTGGTTGGCCGGAACCTGCCCAACCTGACTTACATGCTGTCGTTCGAGAGCATGGCGGCGCGCGACAAGCTGTGGGGCGCGTTCGACGCCGACCCGGAGTGGCAGAAGCTGCGCGCGCAGGCGGGTTACGCAGACGCCGAAATAGTCTCCAACATCAGCAACGCAATTCTGCGCCCGCTGGATTTTTCGCCGATCCGTTGAAAGAGCGGTGGGAACGGCTGTGGGGCGCCGTCGAAAACCGCCCCCCAAAGGCTGTTCTGCGCGCTTCCCGCCGTTCGTGCGTCATATTCGACAACGGGTAAACATGCGCAAGCTAGTCTTGGCCGCACTCTGTTACTGCGCGGCGCACGCCGCTGCCGCCGCCGTCATACGCGGCGTGGTGCTCGATCGCGCAACAGGCCGCCCCCTGGCGCGCTCGATGGTGACTCTACGCCCGGTGGATGGCGTTGGCGGCAAGCCGCAATCCGTGCGCGCCGACCGTACCGGACAATTCGCGTTTACGGTGAACGCCGGCATGTACCTGCTGCGCGCCACGCGGGACGGTTTCGCGCCCTTCCAGTACGGGCAGAGGGAGTGGAAATCGGCGGGCAAACCCATGGCCGTGGAACAGGACGGCTCGCTGTACCTGAATATCCACTTGCGCCGTTACGCGGCCATCTCCGGCACGGTGCTGGACGAAAATGAAATCGGCATACCCGACCAGAAGGTCATCGCGTATCCGGCCACGCTGCCGCTGCGCATCGCAGCCACCGCCACAACCGACGATCGCGGCATTTACCGCATTCACGGCCTGGAACCCGGCCCATACTATGTGCGCGCCGCGGCCAAGCTACTGGAGGATGGCTCGGGTCTGCTGCCGACCTTCCACAAAGAAACCGTCGCGGTGGAACAATCGAATACCGTCGATGCGGACCTCGACCAGCAGGCCGACGAGATCGATATTCGCCCGTTTCCCGGCAAGCTGTTCCGGGTCAGCGGACGGGTTTTCGTCAGTCCACCCGCGCCGGTGACCTTAAGCCTGATATCGGACGTTGGGCGAGTGCAGACGAAGACCGCCGGTGCATTCGATTTCGAACAAGTCGCGCCGGGAAACTACGAGATCGTCGCGGAGGGCGACGAACCTTACGGCCACGGCAAGCTTGCGACCTACCAGGAGATCTCCGTGGATCGCGACAGGGAATATCAGATACACGTCACCGACTGGCGCGAAACCGAGTTTCACATGCAGGATGAGAAGGGCAATCGCCTGGATCCGGCCACAGCGAAGATCACCGCGCGCCGCAAGGATCTCGATGGCGGCGGACAACCCGAAGTCCTGGAACTGGTCAACGGGCGCGCGGCGCTCGGGCCGGGGCCGTGGGAAATGTCGGTTGCGCCGCCGGCGGGTTATTATCCGATCGAAGTTACGGGCAGCTACAGCGCGGCCGATTCGCAGTCCGGCCGCGCAGACGACTGGAACGAAGTCGTGCTGCGCGGCGGCGACGCGATTACCATCAAGCTCTCGTCGCGCCCCGCTTCCGTCCATGGCGTCGTGAGCGGTCCGGGTCACGACCCGGCTCCCGGCGCGCCGGTCTATCTGGAGGCCTTCGATAAAGACACTCACAAACGTTTGGGCGAACTCCGCAGCACTCGCACCGACCTGCGGGGACAGTATCGTTTCAAGGATCTCGCGCCGGGCCTATATCGGATTCTGGCCACCTTCGAATACGAGAAGCCGGACTCGGATTCCATGCAAGCCGCCGGGGCGCGTTCGTTGACGCTCGCGGAAGCCACCGACACTACGCAGGACCTGGATTTGTACGATGCCACCTAGTTTTCTCAATTAGTGGGGGCACCCCCGTCTGCGCGGGTCCCCCTCGCCCGCTCTTTTGTTCGGAAAACCAAGGCTATCGGTTCCCGCCCTCCAGGAATCCTACTTGGCATCGAGGTTGGCTTCCAGGTCTTCCGGCGTGAGATCGCACTTCGCGCCGGTGGCGGGAATGTCCACCTTGGCGGTCCACAAGATGGCGTTGACTACCAGTCGCCGCTGATCCTCCAGGCCCCAGTTATGGTGAAAGTGCCCGCCGGTGAATCCGAAGCCGCGGCCGCCGTCGGTGCGCTCCACGGCCCAGGCGACTGTCTCCTGCTGCGGCGTGTCCTTGGGCAGCATGGCGGTCAGGATGGGCACGATCCGCTTATCCTCCTTCTTATCATCCTTGTGGAAGACGATCCGGTAATACCATTCGTCGGTGCTGCGAAAGGTGTCCCAGCCGCGCGAGATGGGGTGCGCCGGCGCGGTCTGGGTCAGTTCCACGTCGTTGATCGGGTTCTGCGAATATGGCCGCCGGTAGAATCCGCCGATCCAGTCGAGCAGTTCCATGCCACCGTGATCGCCGGGCACTTCCACGGCATAGTGGAGGCAAGCCAAGCCGACGCCGCGCTTCATCAGCTTGCCCAGCTTGGCGAGACGGTCGTCGGCCAACAGCGGGTGGTGTTCGCCGCCATCCATGTACAGCGCAATCGAGCTGGCGCCGTCGAAGACGGAGTCGTCCGCGGGCCAGCCGCCCTTGACGACGATGGCGTCGACGCCGGGATTCTGGCGTAGACATTTGGCTAGCAGCATCGTGCCGGCGTTGAATTCGTGCTCTCCCGGGCCGTGGCTCGGCGTGCCGGCTACCAGCACGATCTTGGTCGGGGGCGCGGCTTGGCCTATGCAGAGGGCTAGCAGGAGGGTTAGTACGCGAGCAGCTTTTGAGAGAAGAGCGGGGCCTGGACAAGACTTGCTCATTTGTGCTCCTTCGTGAGCCACGCGCGTACTCCACTCTTCTTCTTTGGCCTCAAATCGGCACTTGTTGCGCCGTCGATGGCCGCCAGCGCGATGGGGGCCATGAGCCGGTATCCCTTGGCATTGGGATGTAGACCGTCATCCGACAGATCGGCCTGCAGAAAACCAGCCTTGTCCACTAGGGCGGAGTAGTAATCCACGTATCGGAAATTCCGCTGCTCGCAGAAGCTTTTGAGCCAGCGATTCACTTCCAAGATCATGGAGGGCGTGCGCTGCGCGGTCCGGGCATACTGGGGATTCACGTCCTTGTGGTAATCGCTCACCGGCAGCAGGGACGCGAACATCGGCTCGATATGGTGGACCTCCGCCAGGTCCGCGATCATCGACAGATTGTTTTCGATGGCGCTCACGGCCACGCCGCGGCCGAGATCGTTGATGCCGGCGAGCACCAGCACCGATCTCGGCTTCAGGTTAATCACATCGGCCTGCATGCGGCCCAGCATCTCGCCGGTGATCTGGCCGGAGATGCCGCGGTTGACGAAGTCGCGCTCACTGCCGTAATACTCATTGAGCCGCCAAGCGTCGGTAATCGAATCGCCCAGAAATACTACGCGCGGTTTTTGCGGGGACGGCGGGCCGAGCTTTTCGTTGGCTTCGGCGTAGCGCTTCAGGTTGTCGCGGTCGGGATTGCGCAACTGCGCCTCTTTGGAATCCAGCAGGGCGCGGAAATGCGCGTCGAGACGGTCCACGGCGTCGCGCAGCTCGCCGAACTGGCGCCGCCCTTCTTCGGGAAACGGAAACGGCTTGGGCACGGTGTCGGAGACGCCCAAGTAAGCGCGCGCATCGCTCAGAAAAGTGAAGGTGTTGCCGGCATTTTGCGGAGCGGTTTCCAGATTGCCCAGCGCCTGCCGGGCGTCTTCCAGCGCGGGCGCTCCGGCGCGCGCCAAGCCAGGCACGGCCAAGCCGGTGGATTCCATCAATTGGACGGTGCGCCGTTCCAGCGTCAGGGCGTCGGGATTGGAAAGCAATGCGCCGCCGCTCTGGGCCCAGGCCATGGCCGCAGCCGCCCAAAAACAGGCGAGCCATTTCATATTTTTTCTTCCTTCTCCAGTTGCAGGGTAATGGTGCCGATCGTAAATTGCAGGCGTACGCGGATTTGGACGGGCAGCTTGCGGGCGTCGTCCGTCAGCCATACGTGCAGATGCCCGTACCGCCGGTAAAGCACGTCGTTAAACAGGAAGCACTCGTAGCGGATGGTCTTGAACGATCCGGCGGGCGTTTTGATATCCTCGCGCTGTTGCGCTTCGATGCGCGCCATCACGCTGCGCTTGCCGTCGCTGATCGGCAACTGCGTGGACTGTCCGGGCGGCAGG
>DATNMW010000427.1:0-14772 GCA_035602155.1 Bryobacteraceae bacterium
CGGCGTCCATCTGCCAACCATGGCTGGATAGCTCCACGCCGCGATGTTCGTACCACGCCCAAGGCTTGCCGATGAGGGTGAAGCCGTGGCCCGCGTCGCCGTACCGTTTCTGCAGAAGCTGGCGGGTGTCGCCGGTGATCAGATCGGCGGTGGTGGGGGAGTCGCCGTAATGCAGGATGCGGGTGATGGCCAGGGACGTGCCGCGTTCGGTGCGCCACAGCGCGGCGTAGAAGTAGTCGAGCGCGCCGTTGCGATCGTCCAGGGCGGGGCGCATGGCCGCGCGGTCAGCGAGCAGGCCCGGCGGAGGGCCGATGTTTTCGGGCGCGGTGTGGGGCTGCCATGGACGGAGGGGGGTCGATTCGGGGGTGAATTCGACGATCGCGGCAGTAGTGCGGAGGGTCGGGAGCGCGACTCCGCGCGCTAGACGCGACAGGCCGGCCAGGAGGAGGGCGAACGTTACGATAGTGAGGGCGGTGCGGACGGGGAAGGCGCGCATATCAGAACCGCGTATACACGAATGGCGCCGCGCCTCTGCCCGCCCACATTTGAATGGCTACTACGGCCAGCGCCATGGCGGCCGCCTGCACATAGAAAGGCGTGCGCCCGAATAAGCCGACGGCGCGCTCGTACCAGCTTTTCGGGACAGCCTGGCCCGTGGCGGCGACTAACGATACCAGGACGACGCCGGTCGAGACATTCTGCAACGAGAAGGTGAGCGAGCCGATGCGCTTCAGGATGTCGATGGCAACGGCGGCGGTCGGGCTGCGGAAAAATATCCAAGTTAGACAGACGAATTGGTAAGTGCAAAAGATGCGAATGGCGCGCGACGCCATACCGGATTCGGTGCGCCGTCCGCGCCATGCCTGCCAGCGCCGCGTTACCGCCAGGGCGCTGCCGTGCAGCAGCCCCCAGATGGCGAACGGCCAGGTAGCGCCATGCCACAACCCGCCCAAGACCATGGTGACGACAAGATTGAGATACGGCCACACGCGCGTGCGCTTGCCGGGGAGCGAAAAGTAAAGATAGTCGCGCAGCCAGTTGGAGAACGTGATATGCCAGCGGCGCCAGAAGTCGGCCATGTTGACGGATGTGTAAGGGCGGTCGAAGTTGATCGGCAGCTTGACGCCCAGCAGCAGGCCGCAGCCGCGCGCGATGTCGGTATAGCCGGAGAAATCGTAGTAGAGTTGCAGCGAGTACACGTAGACCGCGGCCAGATTCTCCGCGCCGCTGTATAAGTTGGGCGTGTCGAAAACGCGGTTCACCAAGTTGCCGGCCAGGTAGTCGGCGATGAGGAGCTTCTTCAGCAGGCCGAACACGATGAGAAACAGGGCGCGCGATCCGTCGGCCGGAGTCAGGTCGAATTTGCGAGTGAGCTGCTTCAGTATGTCGGCGGGACGGGTAATGGGTCCGGCCTGGATGGTGGGGAAGAAGGAAGCCGCAGCCATATATCCCAGGTAAGTGGTAGCTGCGTCGGCGTCCTTACGATAAATATCGATAGTATAGGAGAGAGATTGGAAAGCATAGAACGACAGGCTGAGCGGGAAGACCCAGTCCCAGTTCGACGGCTGCAAGAATAGAGTCATGTGGCGGGACAGGATTAACAGGCCTAAGTTCGCGGCAAGGCTTAGCCCGAGGAACAGCCGCCGGACGAAGGCGTGCTGGAACGTTTGCATGCCCAGACCGGCGAGATAGTCTATGGTGGAAGAGGCGGGGATAAGTGCGAGATAGAATAATCCGTACCTTGCACAGAATAAGTAGTTGGCCGCAAGGAGCACGGTCAAGCGGGCCAGCCGCGATCCGGCCGCCAACCAATATGCAAGTAAGACGATGGCTATGAAGAGGAAGTAGGCGGCACTGGTGGAGTGCACAGGTGCATTATCTCATATTGAGGGACAGGCCTTCCGGCCTGTCCGGCCTGTCCGGCCCCAGCAGCTTTGGGAGGAATGGGGTCAGATTTGGCCGGGCGCGGCGCTCGGCAACCGATCCTTGATCTTCTCCGGCAAAACCCGGTTCAACTCGCGGTAGCTTTGGCGGAAGGTGCGCTTAACTTCATCGGGCGAGGCGTCCGCCACTCTGCGGGCCACATCCATGACACACGGCGCCAGGCGCGATTCGGAAAGAACCAGCTTGGGCGGTACGGGCATTAACGCCATTATGAGCCAAATCGCGATGGCGCCGAACAGGAAGCCGCGCACCACGCCGAATGCTCCGCCCAGCGCGCGGTCCAGCCACACCAGGTCCGTGGAGTGGACAAAGCGCGCCAGTATCCCGGTGACGACCTCGCCCAGGATGGTAATGCCGACGAATACGATCAGGAAGCCGGCCAGATCGGCGACCAGGGTTTGCGAGATGTACGGCCGTAAAGTGACCGCGACGGCGCGGTAGTAATGCAGACCGAAGACCAGCGCGAGTATCGAGGAGAGCAGGCCGATGGCGGTTCTGACGAAACCGAGCTTAAGGCCGGAGACGACCGAGACAATGAGCATCACCGCGAGCGTTATATCGATCCAGTTCATAGGCACTCCCAATCAAGATTATACGTATGGCGGCGAGAATTGTTCCGTGCCCCTGATGCGCTATCCGCCCAGATCGATTTCGACGCCCCTATTCCGCTGGCGGGCGCGCCGGTAGGCCAAGTCCGCCGCCGCCAGATCTTCCACCGCCAGTCCCAACGATTTGAACACGGTGATTTCGGATTCCGAGGTGCGGCCAGGCACCCTGCCCGATAACACTTCGCCCAGTTCGCCGACGATGTGGCTGCGCGCGAAACGGCCTTCGGCGAGGCCCATCCCGATGTCGCCCGATTCCTGGAAGGCGGAAGCCCGCGAATCGACGACTACGCGCGCGCGCGCCACCAACGCCGGATCCATTTCCCGTTGATTCGGCCGGCACGCCCCCACCGAGACGATATGCGCACCGGGCGACACCCAGCTATCTTCGACGACCGGCGTGGCTGCGGCCGTCACCAGCACTACGACATCGGCGTCACGGACGGCTTCGGCGGCGGTGCGGCACACGCGGACTGGCCTGGGCGATTCAGCCGCGAACTGGCGAACGTGGTCCGGCGTGGGACTCCAGGCGCGCAGTTCCGGGAAGGGCCGCCATAGCGTCAATGCCGCCAGATGGCTGCGGGCCTGCACTCCGGAACCGAGAATGGCAAGCACGCCGGGACTCGCGCGGGCCATGTACTTTGCGGAGACGGCCGAGACCGCGGCAGTGCGCATTTCGGTGATGAGGCGGCCATCCATCAGCGCGATCAGCCCGCCGGTTTCCGGATCGAGCAGCAGGATGCTGGCGCGATGGGTGGGCAGGCCGCGCGCCCGGTTGGCGCCGATGACCGCCACCAGCTTGGCGCCCAGCACGGGCGGGTCGCGCACGAACCCGGGCATGACGGCGAAGAAGGCGGCTTCTCCCATTTCCACGACCGGGCGCACGGGCTGCACGACTTGGCCGGATGAGAATGCGGCTAGCGCAGTTTCCATGGCGAGGATCAAGTCCGGCATGGGCAGCACGGCGCGGATATCGGCTTCGCTAAGGCACAGCGTCAACATGGGACAGTGGTCAGGCGTGGTCCCGGCCGGCCGGCTCCCATACCCGAAAATTGACCATCCAGGTTTTGGCGGCGTCGGGGCCGAAGTAATCGCTGGTTTCGGGGAATGGCGCGAAGGCGGTTGGTCCCGCTTCCTTGTTCCATCTCTGGATTATGACGCAGTTCGCATGCGTTTCACGCGCTAAACTCAAAGCATGAGGGAGTTGCGCGCACTGACACCCGAAGAACTCGCGCGGGCCGAGGCCAGACTGCTGCATCCGGCGCCGGGGAGCCGCATTGAGGCGGCCCAGAAGTTCGGCATCGACTTGACGCTGCTGATCGGCCAGTTGCGGCTTACGCCGGCCGAGCGCGTAGAGCAGATGCTGGAGGCCTGCCGTATCGCGGAAAGCGTCCGCGGAGCCGGCCGGCGGCGACGCCAGTGAACATCGATACCGCGGTACAGGTGTTGGTCGACGCCCATGTGGAGTTCGTTCTTATCGGCGGCTGGTCGGCGATCGTCAACGGCAGCCGATTCATGACGGACGATCTCGACATCTGCTACTCGCGGAAGCCCGCTAACCTTCGTCGTCTGGCGCAGGCGTTGGCGCCTTATCATCCGCGCCTGCGTGGATTACCGGAAGGGCTGCCCTTCATTTGGGACGAGTCCACGCTGCGGAACGGAACCGTTTTCACTCTGGTGACCGACCTTGGCGATATCGACTTGTTAGGCGAGGTCAGCGGCCTGGGAGCGTTCGAGGAAGTCAAGTTAGGGTCCTATATTGCGGAGGCATTTGGGCGAAAGGTCCGGACGCTGGATCTCAAGAGCCTGATCAAAGCGAAGCGAGCCGCGGGCCGGAGTAAAGACCTCAACGTCTTGCCTGAACTTGAGAGCCTGCTCGAGGCCGAAGAACCGTAGGAGGCGCACATGTTTTGGATGGACAAGAGCAAAGTGCAGACCGGCGCCATCCCCGCGCCTGAGCGTTTGCCGCCGGACATCGTCATCAGCCCGGACATGCGGCGCGCCTCCCGAAGCCGCGTACGCGATGGCGTACGGATACGACCGCGGCTGGACGACCAATCTGCCACTCGGCGCGCAGGATACCATCCTGTCTTCATGGCCCTGCGGGCCACCAAATGCGATGAAAACCCTTGGAGGGCGGTTTTCGACGGTGCCCCACGAGTTGCAAACCGACCCCTACAAGAGGGCAGGGTCCAGTCCGTTTGCAGTCAGAGTAGTGGGCGCGGCTGGCGGGATGAGCGGCTCGCCTTGCAGGAACTGGAGTAATTGGCGCTCGGAACTCTCGAAGTAGGAATCCAGGAACTCCTTCAGGGCCCGACGCCGCATGGCGTCGCGCGAGACGGCGGGAGCGTAGACAAATGCGCGGCCGGCTTTACGGCGAGTGACGATGCCGCGGCGGGCCAGCCGGTCGAGCACGGTCATCACCGTGGTGTATGCCAGCGGACGGCTGGGGGCCACCCACTGCCGCACGTCCTTTACCCTGCCCTGCCCCAGCGACCAGAGCGCGTTTAGACACAGCAACTCCAGGGGCGGCGGGATCTCGCGGGTGGCGGCTTTGCGCATCAGCCCTCCAGCTTCCCGTCGGCGGGCCGCAAGGCCTGCAGCAGTTTGTCGCCAAACGGGGAACTGTTCCTGGCCGCCGGAACGGCAACCGAAGCCGCCGCCCGTGTTGGCGCCGGCGCCGACGCGGCCTTGGCCGGCGCGCCGGACGACTGGGGGGCCGGTCCCGCCAGATAGCGATCCTTCTTCAGCAGCACGCGCTCGAGCGTCGGGCTATAGCCGGTGAAGTTGCCGGCCAACTGGCTGTCCGTCTCGATGAGGTGGCGCATGCATTCCATCTTGGAGTCCATGTCATCCAGATAGTGGAGCAGCATGGCTTCCGGGAATACCGGCGTCTTAGGCGATCCGAACTCCAGTTGCCCGTGGTGACTAAGAATCATGTGCTCGACCAGCGAGCGCAACCGGGGCGGAAAATCGGGGATCTCGCGCAGCTTTTCGCCGATCATGCGAATGGCGATCGGCATATGTCCCAGTAACTGGCCTTCGTCGCTGTAACTGAAGCCCCGCTCGTAGCTCAACTCGTATATCTTGCCGATATCGTGCACGATGGCGCCCGCGACCAGCAAGTCGCCATCGACCATGGGGTAGTGGCCGGCTGCCATGCGCGAGAGGTGGCAGAGCGACAGCACGTGTTCGATCAGCCCGCCCAAATAAGCATGATGAATATGCTTGGCGGCCGGCGCCATCCGATATCCCCGCGCGATATCCTCGTCGTCCAGCAGGGCGGCCACCAGCCTGTGCAGGTGTGGATTTCCGATGGCGGCGGCGAATCCGCGCAGTTCGCGCCACATCTCCTCCGGATCGCGCTTGGAAGCCGGGAAGTAATCCACGAAATCCACCGGGTTGACGTCGATGCGTTGGATGGTATGAAGAGTCAACTGGGGACGGTTGTGGAATATCTGGATCAGTCCCTTGACCTTGACGAAATCGTCGCGCTCGAAAGTCTCCATGACTTCGGCGACGTTGTCCCACATCTTGGCATCCAGTTCGCCGGTGCGGTCGCCGAGTTGGAGAGACAAATACGGATCGCCCTTCTTTTTCTGCCGGATCTCTTTGGAGCATACCAGGAAGCTGCTGGTGACGACCTGGTCCGGCTTGAGTTCGTTCACATAGGGCGATTTCATGGCGGCCGACACTGACTTGCGGGCTTACGGCTTGGCGGGCGCCGCGGCCGGTTGGGCGGGTGCGGAGGGCGGAGCGGCTGTGGCGGTCACGGGCTGGGCGGGCTGCGCAGCCGGCGAGGATTTGGCTACCGGCTTGTCGCCAGTCCCTGGAATCGGAATGGCGAAGAACAGCCGTTTTCGCCGCCGGTGCGCCGCCACTTCTTCCTTGGTAACGGTCTGCGGCTTCAACTGCGCAACATCCTTCCAGGACGTGTCTTTGCCGGGCGCCGCGCCGCTATCCACATAGCCGGGCTTGATCTCCAGAAACGCCTCCAGGCGCAGCTTGGTCAGATAGGCGCGCACTTTGGCGCTCATCTGCGGCATGATCATGCGCTCGTTGATCTCGTTTTCGACCTCTTCGTAAGTGGCCTGCCCTTTCTCGTAGCGATCCATGATTTGAAAGATCGCGAAGCCGCTGGGTCCGCGGATGGGATCGGTGACGTAGCCCTTCTTCTGCTTGAATACGATGTCCGCAAGCGCCTTCGTCAACTGGTCGCGTTTGTACCCCGGCAATTCACCGCCGACGCGGGCGGTTTCCAGATCGTCGGAATTGGTGGCCGCCAGATCCGCGAATTTCTCGCCCTTGCGCGCGCGGACCACCAGGTCCTTGGCCTTCCTTTCGGCCGCAGCCACCTGGTCGGGTGTCTTTCCCTCCGTGGAAATCACGATTTGCCGTAGAAAGACCTGCTCGTCGCGCACGAAGTCGCCCTTGTGCTCGTCGTAGTATTTCCGCTTTTCCGATTCCGGAATGGCGATATGGGAGCCGACCTCCTCGCTGATGACGCGCTGGGTCAGGATCTGATTCTTGGCCTGCTGCTTGAAGTCCTCGAAGGGCATGCCCATCTGCTCGCGGATGAAGTCGTGGAACTTGTCTTCATCCACGATTTTGCTTTGCACCTGCATGGCGGCCAGGCGCTTGGAGATTTCGGAATCCACGTTAATGTTGAGATCCTTGGCCTTCTGCACCAGCAGGAGCTGGTCGATCTGATCGCGCAAGGCATCGGCGGATTTCTCCTGGAGCGCTTGGTTCAGCTTGGCGCCATTGAGGCCTTGCAGGCGAAGTTCGGATTCGATCTCCATGCGGGTGCGCGTCAACTCGCCGTGGGTGATGATGTCGTTATTCACTTTGGCGACGATCTCTTCGACGGTGCGTACGTCGGCCGCCGCGGCTGCGGAAATGGAAGCCGCTAGAAGGAGGATAAGCCTGCGATACATATATGGGACATTCTAGCAGTTTGCCTTGTGGGGCGGCCAATCTTGGCCGCAGGGCGGCTGAAGAGCCGCTCCAGGCAGGATTGCCCGCCCACAAAACCAACAGACCCACTGCTCCCCGCCGCGCCCGGTACTGAAAGAGCCGTTGGCGGAATCTACGATTCGTTGGCCGTTTGTCCGGCCGCGGTATCTTATCTCGAAAGTCCATGCAACTGTCAAATGTCCCATGCGCCGTCCACGGCTTCAGTCTAGTGGGCCAGCCGTCGCAGGGCGACGGAGGAACGCATGACGAAGCAATTGGCGCTAGTCCATTGGCCGCAAGCTGGCGCTTCTACGACAACTCCGTCCACCGAAATCGGCGCCTGATCGCCAGCGCCGATTTGCATCAAGGTACGATAGGCTTCGACTCGGATTTGTGGAGTGGACATGAATACGGAAAAGACGGAAAAGAAGGACATCGCTCAAATCTTTCGCGAGGGCACGGCCATCGACGAAGCGGTGGAACGCGCCTACCGCCGCGCCTCCCCGACCTTCCCATCGACTGAAATCGACTGACGGAATTTCCGCCGCCCGATTCGCGTTAAACTCCGATTGATGACACCACTGCGCCGTGTAGCCGTGCTGGGAGCCGGCACCATGGGATCGCGCATCGCGGCCCATTTCGCCAATGCCGGCATCCCAGCTTTGTTGCTCGATATCGTGCTTCCAAATCAAGCCAATCGCAGCGCCGCTGCGGTGGGCGGATTGGAAACAGCACTGAAACAAAAGCCTGCCGCTTTCTTTACGCCGGAAACGAAGTCACTCGTCACACCGGGCAATTTCGAAGACGATCTCGCCAAGATACGCGACTGCGATTGGATCGTGGAAGCCGTCACTGAAAAGCTGGAGATCAAGCGCGCCCTGATCGAGAAGGTGTTGAAGCATCGCAAGCCAGGCTCCATCTTCTCCACCAACACCAGCGGCATTCCCCTGGCCAGCATCGCCGATGGATTCCCGACCGAATTCCGCCAGCATTTTCTGGGAACGCACTTCTTCAATCCGCCGCGGTATTTGCACCTGCTGGAAATGATTCCCGGTCCCGAAACCCTGCCCGGGGTGCGCGAACATATCGCGGATTTTTCCGAACGCCATCTGGGCAAGGGCGTGGTGCCGTGCAAGGACACGCCCAACTTTATCGCCAACCGCATCGGCAGCTTCCTGGGCGGCACGGTGCAGAGCCTGACCGTGGAGATGGGCTTCACCATTGAGGAAGTAGACGCGCTCACCGGCCAGCTCATCGGATTACCCAAGAGCGCCAGCTACCGCTTGCTCGATATCGTCGGCCTGGACGTCTGGGAGCATGTCACGAAGAACTTATACGACCTGGTGCCCGGCGATCCCTGGCGCGAGCGCTTCGTGCTGCCGCCGTTCTTCGCCCAGATGATCGAGCGCGGATGGCTGGGCGATAAGACCGGCCAAGGCTTCTACAAGCGCATCGGCAAAGGCGACAAGAAGGAAATCCTGGCGCTCGATTTGAAGACGCTCGAATACCAACCGTCCAAGAAGGCGCGCTTCGCCTCCATCGAAGGCGTGCGCGGAATCGAAGATCTGCCGCAGCGCCTGCGCGCGCTGATGGCCTTGACGGATCGCGCCGGCACGTTTCTTTGGAGACTGTTCAGCGACCTGGTGCTGTACTCGGCCGGCATGGTGCCGGAAATCTCCGATCGCGTGGTCGAGATCGACCGCGCCATGCGCTGGGGCTATGCCAACTCGCTGGGACCATTCGAACTGTGGGACGCGCTGGGCGTCGAAGAGACTGTAGCGCGCATGCGCAAAGAACAGCGCCAGATTCCGGAGAGCGTCGAGAAGATGCTGTGCAGCGGCGCGAAATCATTCTATCGGGCTCCCGGTAGCCGCCACGAATACTTCGACCTGCTTGACAATTCCTATAAACCACTCGAAGACCGCCCCGGCATTACCGTGCTGAAAGATATCAAGCAGGCGCGCGGCGTGGTGAAAAAGAACAGCGGTGCATCGCAGATCGATATTGGCGACGGCGTGCTTTGTCTGGAGTTCCACAGCAAGATGAACTCGCTGGGGGACGATCAGATCTCGCTGATCCGCGCCGGCATCGAAGAGACTTCCAAGAACTTCGAAGCCATGATCGTGGCCAACCAGGGCGAGAACTTCAGCGTGGGCGCCAACCTGATGCTGGTGCTGCTGGCCGCCCAGGAAGAAGAGTGGGAAGAGCTGGAAGCCGCCATTAATCGCTTCCAGCAAGCCACCATGCTGATTAAGTATGCTGCCAAGCCGGTGGTATCCGCGCCGTTCGGGCTGACGTTGGGTGGGGGCTGCGAGATCGCCATCCATTCGGCGCGCGTGCAAGCCTCCGCCGAAACCTACATGGGGCTGGTCGAGGTCGGCGTGGGTGTGATACCAGGCGCGGGCGGCACCAAGGAAATGCTGCTGCGGTTCGGCAGCGCGCAAAAGGCTTTCGAGCTGATCGCCTTCGCCAAAGTTGCGACCAGCGCCGCGGAAGCCCGCAGCTTCGGCCTGTTGCGCCCGCAGGACCAGATCAGCATGAACCCGGAGCGCCTCATCGACGATGCCAAAGCGCTGGCGCTGTCCGTCGCGCCGAATTACGTCGCCGGCGTGCCGCGCACCGATGTGGAAGTGGGCGGCGCCGAGGATTTAGCGCTGCTGAAAACCGGCATCTATCTGGCGCGGCAAGGTAATTACATCTCGGACTACGATACCGTAGTAGGTGGGAAGCTGGCCCACGTATTGAGCGGCGGACCCCTGACTGGCCGTCAGACGGTCTCCGAACAATACTTGCTGGACTTGGAGAGGGAAGCGTTCCTGAGCCTGTGCGGGCAGCGCAAGACCCAGGAACGCATGCAGCACATGCTGAAGACCGGAAAGCCGTTGAGGAACTGAGCCGCGTAACTGAGCCGCGCGCGTGAGCAAGCGGACTGGGAGTGAACATGCAAGAAGCCGTCATCGTCGATTGTCTCCGCACCGCCGTCGGCAAAGCGCCGCGCGGCACGTTGCGCACTTCGCGTCCGGACGATCTGGCCGGCGCAGTCATCCGCCGCCTTTTGGAAAAACATCCGCAGTTACCGAAGGACGAGATTGAAGATATCATCCTCGGCTGCGCCATGCCGGAAGCCGAGTCGGGCAACAACATGGCCCGTTGCGTGGCTTTGCGGGCCGGTCTTCCCGACACCGTGACTGGCGTCACGATCAACCGCTTCTGCAGTTCCGGCCTGCAAGCGATCGCCATGGCCGCGGACCGCATCCGTTCCGGCGGCGCGGATATCGTCATCGCGGGCGGCGCGGAGACTATGAGTATGATGCCGCGCGGTGGGCACAAGGTCGCGCCCAGCCCGTGGTTCGTCGATCACCGCCCGGAGATCTACATGAACATGGGACTCACCGCGGAGTGCGTGCAGCGCAAATACAACGTATCGCGCGAGGAGGCCGACGCCTTCTCCTACCGTAGCCATCGGAACGCCTTGCGCGCGCAAGCTGAAGGCAAGTTCGACGACGAGATCGTGCCGTTCGAAATCGAGTGGGTCACCGCGAACGGCAAGAAGCCCAACGTCACCAAGACCGTTTTCGCGAAGGACGAAGGGCCGCGCGCGGACACTACGGTCGAGGTGCTCGCCAAGCTGAAGCCGGTCTTTCACGCCAGCGGTACGGTGACCGCGGGCAATTCGTCCCAGACCAGCGACGGTGCGGCGGCCGCCATTGTGATGTCCGACCGCAAGGCGCGCGAACTGGGCCTGAAGCCTATGGCGCGCTTTGTCAGCTTCTCGGCCGGCGGTGTGCCACCGGAGATTATGGGCATCGGACCGGTGGTGGCCATACCGAAGGCGCTCAAAATCGCCGGGCTGACGCTGGACGACATCGGACTGATCGAATTGAACGAGGCCTTCGGCGTGCAGGCGCTGGCTGTGATCAAGGAAGCCGGCCTGGATATCGAGAAGGTCAATGTGAACGGCGGTGCGATAGCCTTGGGGCATCCGCTGGGATGCACGGGAGCCAAGCTGACTGCCACGATTTTGCGGGAGATGGCTCGCCGCGACGTGAAGTACGGTTTGGTGACGATGTGTGTGGGTGGCGGTCAGGGCGCAGCCGGCATCTTCGAAAGGATGTAGGAGAGGCCTCATGGCTACCGCATGGCTACCGCATGGCTACCGCATGGCCTGTCGCCAAATGCGGGAGTATGACGTTGCATTAAAGGTGTTGTTGCAGAGTCAAGCCAGGCGCACGATTAGTGAGTTGACCGGCGCCGCAATCGCCAAGTGGCTCGCCGTCGAACTGCCAAAGGTGCAAAACCTGCGGCTCGACGGTACCAAGTGCAAAATAAGCAAACGGCGCCCGTGTCTGTATTGGAGTTGAAGCACGACCTTCCGCCAGAAGCAGCCTCCTAATAATAGAAATGATCCAACTGCGTTCGGCTTTCCGCGATGGGCGCATCGAGGTTGGGTTCGTGATTGTTCCAACCGACAAGCTAAGCAGGTTTCTCACGGATCAGGTGCCCTGCATGTCGGACGCGAGGGAGCATGCCAACGCCGCCCGCTTGGAAGACTCGTCGCTGGTGCTGTTCGGCATCGAGCATGACACTCCGGTTTCATCGGCTTCGGCCCGCGAAGCAATGAAGCGTTTCAACGCTCAATCTTGGCCCCGTTCGATTAAGGCAGGGGCTGCAGGCGGTAGGAGCCCGTGCTAAAATCCGATTGAAAGCCTATGCCTATCTACGAATACAAGTGCGACGACTGCGGAACCAAGTTCGAAAAGCTGGTGCGCAGGACCTCGGAAGACGCGGGCGTGGAATGCCCCTCCTGCGGCCAAAAGCACCTGCGCCAGGAGTTCTCCACGTTCGCCGCGCACGCCGCCGGTCCCAAACAGGCCGACGGTCCGGTGTGCCCCAGCGGACGCTGCGGCAATCCCGGCATGTGCGGCATGAACATGAACTGAGTGCCAAAGAATCTCATGGCCATGGTGGCGGAGTATACCGCCCTGGCCTTCCTGCTGCCGGCCGCCACGCTGGTTGGCTACGCCATCGGTTACCTGCTCGACCGCGCGTTCCACACTCACTTTCTATACATGGTATTCCTCATCCTGGGCATCGCCGCCGGGTTTGTGCAACTGTTGCGGCAGATCGCGCGGGAGACGCGAGACGATGGATCCTGAGCAGGCGTTCTACGAAAGCGCGTTGCGCCGCCTGACGCGCGGTATGGCCGCGCTGACCGCCGCGGGATGCCTGGCCTGCCTGATTCTGCGAGGCTGGAGATGGGGGTTAGGCTACCTGCTGGGGGCCGCCGCATCCTGCCTGAATTTTCGCTGGCTTAAACGCGTCGTCGACTCGCTCGGCGGAACGCCCGGCCGCCGTCTCAGCCCGAAATTCGCCGTCTTGATGGGGCTGCGCTATTTGCTGTTGGCCGCAGGCGGCTATGTTATAGTGAATTTTACTTCTTTGAGCCTGCCGGCCGCTCTCGCCGGATTGCTTGTGCCGGCGGCGGCGGTCATTCTGGAAATCGTCTTCGAACTGATCTATGCACCATCATGAACACTTTGAAATCTGGCTCGCCAGGGTATTCAACGATCACTTGCCCGGATTGGGCAACTTCATCCTGAACCTGCTGGGCCTGCCCGCCGAACCTCGTCCATGGGCGAATTTCATGGTCATGGAGATTCTGGTGGCGCTCATCCTGATTCTGCTGTTCGCCTTCTTGCGTCCACGGCTCTCGATGGACCGGCCCGGAAAGGTGCAGCAGTTTTTCGAGGTCGTCTATGATTTCATCGGCGGCGAAGCAAAGGACTCCGTGGGCCACGGTAGCGCCAAATATGTGCCGTTCTTCGGCGCCCTTTTCGTGTTCATATTGTGCTCGAATCTGATCGGCATCGTACCGGGGCTCGAATCGCCCACCATGGCCCCGCCAGTCACCGCGGGATGCGCGATCGCGGTATTCTGCTACTACAATATCGTCGGCGTCCGGGAGCAAGGCATCCTGCACTACCTGCGGCACTTCGCCGGTCCCATATGGCCCCTGGCGCCCCTGATATTGCCCATCGAACTGATCAGCCACATGGCCCGCCCCTTGTCTTTAAGCGTCCGTCTTTATGCGAATATGTATGCGGGCGAACAGGTCACCCTGGTTTTTATCACGCTCACTTATTTCGCGGCGCCCGCCCTGTTCATGGGTCTCCACGTTTTTGTTTCATTGTTGCAAGCTTATATCTTCGTGCTGCTCACGATGATGTACGTAGCGGGGGCGGTGGCGCAGGAAGAGCACTAATAACGGCTTTATGCCGCCCTTCCAGTGTGAGACCGGCTGTACGAGGATGACGGGAACCACCTCCTGGGGGCGATCTTAATCGAAGGAGCAGTACAAATGAAGACAAAATTGTTGTTACTCGCGGTGACGCTCTTGGCGCTCGCCAGCCCCATATTGGCCCAGACGCCCGCCGGATCGCCCGCCGCAGGAAACGTAAACTGGGTTGCGATCGCCGCGTTCGCCATGGCCATCGCATCCGGACTCTGCGGTTTGGCGCAGTCCAAAGCCGCGGCTGCCGCTTGCGAAGGCATGGGACGCAATCCAGGCGCCGCAGCCTCCATCCGCTTCGCCCTGATCCTTAGCCTGGTGCTGATCGAATCGCTGGCCCTCTATACGCTGATTATTGTTTTCAGGGTCTCATAGCCCGCTTACTCACGTGCGCGGTTCGGTAGATTCGCTGCCCTACCGAACCGCGACCGTCAGGGAGCGGTTACCCGCGCACGCTCGCCGCTGGAATCTTCCTGGTCAGATCCAACATTTCGTCGCGGCTCTCCGCGCCGATCGTGAAGCAATCCACGCAATCGAGCGACAGGGCGAATTGCAGGCTCTCGTCGGCCTTGTGGCGCAGCGCCCCGGCGCCCAGGATCTTCATCCCGATCACGCCCTTCCCGGCCGCCTTCATCTGGCGCAGCACGCCAATGACGGTCTGCGGTTCGGCGTCCATAGCCACTTTGGCTGGATTGATGCGCGCCAGGTCCACCTGCACCCATGGATTCGCCGCGGCGGCCTTCAGAGCTTCCAGCGTATGGCAGGAGGTGCCGTGCGTGCGTACGATGCCTTTCTCGCGCGCTTCCGATATCACCGCCATGGCGCCCTTCTTGCGCTCCGGCCAGTCGCCATCTATCATGCAGTGCAGCAGCAGAATGTCGATGTAATCGGTGCCCAGTTCGCGGCGGAAGCGATCCAGGTCGTCGCGCATTTCCTTCTCGGTGGAGGCATGTGTCTTGCTGAGGATCGCGACCTTCT
>DATNMW010000428.1:0-3583 GCA_035602155.1 Bryobacteraceae bacterium
CTCCTGCTTGGTGCGCACAAAGACGGGTTCCTGCACCACCTCGCCGTAGTAAATCTCCGGCCTCGTCAGTTTCAAACTGGGTGTCTTGATCTCGGGGGGCGCGTTCTCGATCAGCAGCACCGGCAGCCCATCCGGAGTGAGTTTGCTGACCGGCGCCAGCACCACGCCATATCCGTGTGTGTACACGAAATGCGGGTTGATCCAGCTCTGGCTGGCGCCCGCCGGCAACTGATTGATGTCCAGCTCCCGCGGCGTCAGCAACACCTCGCGGTAATCGCCGTTGATCGTATAGCGATCCACATCCGTGTCGGAGAAAACGTAATACGGCCGCAGCGACTGGATCTGCGTGATGGTGTTATGGAATGCGCCCACATCCCACAAGCGCACGTTGTCGAGGGTGCCTTTATACAACGCCGGATCGATCGGCGCGTTGGGATGCACCGTGAACTCGGTTTCGGTCATGCGCTTCTCCAACCCGTAAGCCGAACGAGTGGCGTGGATATGCGTCCCGATGAACGGCCGCTGGATGGAAATCTCATTGGGCCGCACGTAGAACGAATCCACCAGCCGCGGCACCGCGAACAGCACCACCAACGAGACTGCCATGCTCGCGGCCAGTATCCAGCGCCGCAGCCACACCAGCACAGACGCAGCCACGCACGCCGCCACCGCCAGCCACTGTAGCGGCAGCCCGAAATTCAAATCCACATAAT
Source organism: Bryobacteraceae bacterium (assembly GCA_035602155.1). GTDB lineage: Bacteria > Acidobacteriota > Terriglobia > Bryobacterales > Bryobacteraceae > Bog-159. The sequence continues at coordinate 714 of DATNMW010000428.1, forward strand.
CGATGCCCACCATGAACCCATGATCGTCGTAGACCATTTGGTAGCGCGCCAGGAAGAAACGCAACGCCAGCGCCAGCAGAAAAACGACCAGCGCACCGCGCAGGAAGCGGCTTTCGAGCCCGCCTTCCAACCGGAACAACGACGGGTCGATTTGCCGCAGATCGCTCAGTTCCGGCAGCCTTTGGCGGAGCTGCCAGCCGCGCGCGGCGATCCAGTAGACCAGCACGCTGACAATAACCAGCGCCAGCAGATAGCCGCGCAGATCGGAGTAGAACGGCAGATCGAAGAGATAGAACTTGAGCGGTAAGTCGAAGACCGAATCGTGCCACGCGCTGGCCTCCGGAGGAATTCCGCGCGCGCCGAGATAGCGGACCACGGTCCAGGTCTCAATGGAGCCGGCCGCGATGAGATATCCAACGAACAGCAGGCCGGCGCTCGAAATCCAGGCGTAGATACGATGTTCGGAGAGTCCCGTGCCTGCAAATTTCAGGGCGCGCGCGTGCGCCACCCACAGGGCGCCGAAAGCGATGAGAGTGGCGGCCAGCGTCGGCGCAAATCCGTAAGCCAGCATGGCGAACCAGGTGTCGAGCTGGCCCAGCTCTTTCCACCATTGATATTCGATGGAGAAGGAAGCCAGCGAGCGCCCCCCCAGCAAAACTACACTAGCGAGCACGATGAGGGTGACTAGCGTGCCGCGGCGTCCACGCTGCGGAGCGCCGCGGTCGATGCTGCGGTACTGAGCCATGCCCGGAGTGTAACACCCGGCGTTCAGGTGCTAATATCGTTTCGGGTGGCCGCTAAAACAACAACCGATCGGAAGAGCGTTCCAGTAGCGGTTCTGGTAGTCGCACTGGTGGTCATCCTGGGCGGAGGCTTCCTCCTTTATCTCGACAGGACGGCGAATCGCCAGCCGCCGCCCCCCGCGCCTCTGACCGCTGAAGCCAAGGCCTACGTGCGCAACCTGCAGTTGATGGACGTCGACATGCAGAAGCACGAGAGCTACATGAAGCAAGCCGTGGTCGAGATCACCGGAAAGATCGGCAACAACGGCAGCCGCAACCTGCGCGTGGTGGAAATCAACTGCGTGTTCTACGATCCTTACGGGCAACTGGTGCTGCGCAGGCGGGTGCCCATCGTGGGCCGGAAGATGGGCGGCTTGGCGCCTGGCGAGATCAAGAGCTTCCGCCTGGCGTTCGACGATATTCCGGATAGCTGGAATCAAGCGCTTCCGCAACTGGTGATTGCGCAAATAATTTTCGGCTGACTTCTTTTTGATCGCATGCCATCACACGCCGCCATCGGCATCCGCGCGCATTCCGGGTGGGCCGCGACGGTAGCTGTCGTGCAAGCCGGCCCCAAGGACGCTCCCGCGGCGATCATGCGCCGGCGAATCGAGATGGCGGATCGCGGCGTTGCCGGCCCATCCCAGCCGTACCACGCCGCCGTAGGACTGGACATCCGCGAAGCCGCACAGCACGTGGCGAACAGCGCGGCGCGAGCGGCGTTGCTGGCCGCAACCGGCTTGCGCGGCATGGTCGAAGATCTGCGGCGGCTCGGCCATCGAACGGCTGGGTGCAGTCTGCTGCTAGCATCGGGCAGGCCTTTGCCTCCACTTGAGAGAATCCTGGCTTCGCACCCGCTGCTGCACACCGCGGAAGGCGAGTTGTTCCGGGAGGCGCTACGCGCCGCCACCCGGGAATGCGGACTGCCTCTCGTCACCGTTACGGAACGCGATCTGTTTGCGCGCGCGGCCGCCGATTTGAACCTCTCCGCCGCGCAGATCGAGCGGCACGTGGACGCCATGGGCAAGGGTATCGGCCCACCTTGGCGGCAGGATCAGAAATTCGCCGCGGTGGCCGCGTGGCTCGCCCTCTGACGTGGCGCGCGCTTACGCCGTCGCCAGCGTCAGGCGCTTGCCGCGATGATACTCCGCCAGTTGCGCATTGGCCGTGGCGATGGTCTGCAGTTCATCCACCACGCACGCCAGATCGCGCCCTGGAACCATCGCGTACAATTCGTCTTCGCCCAAATCCGTGTAGACCCGGTTGCCGATGCAGCCCGAACTGGCGACCACGCCCTGCGCCAGCGCGGCGGGCAGGGCCATGCAAGTCGGGCGCGGCAGCAGCGGCGCATTGGCCGAGACGCCCGCACGCAGCGCGGCCTCGCTCAGCAGCATCAGGCGCGCGGGACGGCCGGCGCACACGACCACGTCCGGATCCATCGGAGTGTCTCCCAGGGGCGCATAAACCACTGCGCCCGGTGGCTCGGGCAGGCGCGGGATGCCAGGCACTTCCTCCATCTTCACGTACCCCAGCGTGCCCATCAACGACAAGGTCTGCTCCAGTTCCTGCGCGCGCTCGGGCGGCAGCGCGATATTGTGCGTGTAGCTCCCGATGGGGCAGTTGTAATGGTCGCCGGGCACGGTGTAGAAGGTGCGCCCGCCCGCCGCCAGCCGCCAAAAGCTGCATCCGGAAGGCATGCTTCCTTCAAACTTCTCCACGCCCGTGGGCGGCGCCTTCAGGAAGGTGACGGCGACGGGGCGACGGTCGAGTCCCAGTGTTTCGGAAAGTTGCTTTTCGATGCTGCGGTAATCGGGCATCCATTCAGTATATCCACTACCGGTCTCTTTCTTCTTGAGCTACTCTATTGCCACAGCGTTCACACTGGGGATCCGGAGGCGTCCTGCGGCATGTGGACCAAGCTCGCCGCCGCAGAGCGCCCCGGAACCAATCATCAGTAGCTCAACCCGTACCCATACCTGTACAACGGGTCGTAGCCAGCATCGCCGAGATGCACAGTAACCTGCGCCATCGAGCGCGGCCAGGAGAAGCTCAGCTTTCCCGTAGGTTTATACTCGCCGAATAAGACAT
>DATNMW010000429.1:0-13448 GCA_035602155.1 Bryobacteraceae bacterium
GCGCGGCAACAAGGACGTTGCGTTCGACGGCATCCACTCCGCGATAATGGGTCGCCAGATCGAGACAGACGATGCGAGACCGGACATCGGGATTGCCGTAATATAGCTGAGGCACGAAGTCGAGCGCGCCGGCCACCACCAACGGAAGGTCGCGGTCCTGCTGGGGCAAGGTCAGCGTCGCATACGGATTAGGCGGATTGGGCCGCGCGATGTGTCTGCCCACAAAGGTCGCCCCCAGAATGGCGGCCATGGCGAAGCCGGCGATGGCCCGGCCGCCCGCCGCACGATAGAGCGCGCAGGGGACTAAGACGGCGAATCCGACGACCAGCGGGAGGACATAGCGATCCGTCATCATGTGCGTGACGAAGCGGCCCAGCAGATATCCGAAAACAGGCAACAGGATGAATCCCAGAGAGGCGCCCGATTCCGCCGCGGTAAGACTGGCTTCGGGCGCGGGCACTGGCTCCGTGCCGCGATCCAACCAATGCGGAAAGTATAGAGCCACGACGCAAAAAGCCAGGGGCACTGCAGCCGGGAAGAGCGCAAACTGGAACGCATCGTAGATAAACCGCACCGTCACGGCATTCCAGGGATGGTCGGAATGCAACGCCACCTCGTCCCGGATCAAAGGCAGATAGACGATGAGCACCAGCCCACCGAGGGCGGCAGCCACGGCCATTGGAATGTCAAGCCTGCGCCGCTGGAACAAGCGGACCGCTTCCCCGGCGGCGAGCGGGATGAACAGGAGCACGGAATAGTAGTGGAACGACAGGGCCAGCGCCAAACTGAGAGAGAGTCCCACCAAGCCGAGTTTGCGACGGAGGCCCGAGGGCGCGGATGCCGCCTGCTGCCAACACAAGAGCGCCAGCGCGCCGAATCCTAGCATTAAGCCATAGGGGCGGGCTTCGTAGGAGTAGCGGAAGGCTTCAGTGACCGCCGGGAACAGAGCCGCGACCGCTCCGTACAAAGCGCTCGTGCGCCGCCGCACGAAGAGATACAGGCAGACGGTCATCAGCAGGTAACCGGCGAGCCCCGGCAGGCGCGTCGCTACCTCGCTGGAGCCGAACAGTTTTTGGGCGGCGGCCGTAGCCATGTGGAACAGTGGAGGCTGTAAATCGACGCCTTTGGACAATGCCAACCAAAGGGTGGAGAAATCGCGCAAGCGCGCCAGATGAAACGTGAATAACTCGTCATACCAAAAGGGACGCGCGGCGGAGGCTGCAAGAGAAAACCAAGCCAGGATCGCACAGACAGCCAGTGGCGGCCACACGCGCGATTCCAGCCGCCTCGCCACACGCTCACTGGCGTCCGCCAGAGGTTGGAGGGCTGTGCGCATTGCTGCCAGAGCCGTCAAGAGCCGGGAAGGCCGGCGGAATCGCGCGTACCACCGGCGATCCATCGCCATCCAAAGGTCATGCCGATCAACATACGGAAGCCGACGCGGATCGCGGTCAACGTGCTTCGGGCGCCTTTACTGACTCCGACACGCGGATGAAAGGTAATGGGGCACTCCACCATTGTAAGCCCGCAGGCCAGGACGGTATCCATGATATGGGCGTTGAATTCCAAATTGACGCGCGGGTTCAGGTGCGGCAACAGCAGGGTGGCGGCGGCGCGCCCCATGGCTTTGTAAGTGGTGCCTACGTCCGTGAACGTCCCTTTGCCAAGGTGTTTTGCTTCCAGAAGCTTGCCGACGATGAAGTTGCCATAGTAGATAGGCGTGTTCAATTGCGTGGCATAGTCCCGCAGTTGCTCGACGATGCGGGTGCCGTTGACGACGTCGGCGTGCGGCAGGTACGCAATCAGTTTGTCGAGATCGAAGGCGCGGAAGGTCATGTCGCCTTCGCAGATCACGAAATGGTCCGCTCCGCCGCGCGCGATGCATTCCTGCAGGCAGCGATAAACACATGCTCCATAGCCCGGCGTCTTCTCATTGACGACGATGGCGCCGGCGTCCCGGGCTCTCTGCTCGGTGTGGTCGCGGCTGTTGTTGCTGACGACGATAACCTGACTGACGAGCGGATGGCGCCGGAAGTCCGAAACCGCTGCGGAAATGCTGGCCTCGTCGTTGTACGCCGTCAGGGCGACGGTCAAACGGGCGATGGGGGACCAAGGGCCGTGGAGTCCGTGCGATGCCCGCCGCCTGCGCGGCAGCAGGAAGACGACGTCGAAAATCGCCAGCACCAGCCCGACCGCGGTCAGAAGCTGCGCTCCTCGTATCAGGGCGTTCGACCCCTCGACCAGCAGCGCGGAATGGGGCAGGGCGAGTCCCACCGCGAGTACGACGATCGCGACCAAGAACAGCGGCACGCCGGCCAGAATCAAGAGTGCGCCTACGTAGAAGAGAGTCGGCCGATTTGGGACAGTGCGCTTGGGTACCGCGAGCAACAGTCCTCCGGAATCCGGATGCGGTCGCTGTTCAGTCCCGGCGGAAATCTCGCGGGTATAGGCGCTCTTCATACGGTTGGTACGGGTTTTCACAGAGCGACCTCTTACAGCACAGGCCACTCTCCGATCATTATACCCGCCGCTTGAACGATTCCCGCTTCTTGGGTAGCGCGGAACGTATTGGCGGATACTTTTCCGGAAAATGAACGCCATAGGCTAGTCTCGGTAACCGAGATGAGCAAGCCAACCGATCTGGTGCAGGGCACCTTGGACCTCCTGGTGCTGAAAATTCTGACGCTGGAGCCGGCGACGCGCGCAATCCGCAGCCAGCTTTACGGGCTGACGCCGCACGATCCCGTGGTGCTGGGTGGGGCGGCGGCGGTATTGGTGACGGTTACGATGCTGGCGGCCTATGTGCCGGCGCGGCGGGCGGCGCGGGTGGATCCGTTGCGGGCTTTGCGGAATGAGTGAGGTGATTTGCTATCATTGAATTACATCCTTGCTTTCAATTCAAAATATCTCCATGCGCTTCGGCGCCAAAATTCTGTTTGAAGACGTCACCTTCACGTTTCTTGCGGGAAGGCGCTATGCCATCACGGGCCCCAACGGCGCCGGCAAATCGACGCTGATGAAAATTCTGGCGGGCCAGATGGAACCGGCCAAAGGAACGGTCTCGCGCCCGAAGAAATTCGGCGTGCTGAGCCAGGACCAGTTCGCCTTCGACGGGTTTCGGGCAATTGACACGGTGATCATGGGGAATGCGCCACTCTGGCGGGCGCTCGAAGAACGCGCCGCTCTGTATGACAAGCCGCACGACCTGCTCACCGATGCGGACGGCATGCGGCTGGGCGAACTCGAAGGCATCGTGGGCGAGGAAGGCGGCTACACGGCGGAAGCCGACGCCGCAGTACTGCTCGACGGCCTGGGCGTGGAATCCGCGCTGCACGAACGGCGCATGGGCGAGTTACAAGGCGGGCAGAAGGTGCGTGTCTTGTTGGCCCAAGCTCTATTCGGCAGCCCGCCCGCGTTGCTGCTCGACGAGCCCACCAACCACCTCGATCTGGAATCGGTTCATTGGCTACAGGATTATCTCTCCCGTTACGAGGGCGTGTCGATTGTCATTTCGCACGACCGGCATTTTCTGAACAGCGTTTGCACGCACGTCGCGGACATCGACTACGAAACGGTCATCGCATACACCGGCGGTTACGACGACATGGTGCTCGCCAAGACGCAGATCCGCGCGAGCATCGAGGCGGGCAACGCGCAGCGCGAAAAGAAGATCGCGCAGTTAAACGAATTCATCGCGCGCTTCTCGGCGGGTACGCGGTCCAGCCAGGTGATGTCGCGCAAGAAGGAAGTCGAGCGATTGCAGACCTCGGAACTGGCGAAGTCGAATATCCAGCGGCCTTATATGCGTTTCGACATGAAGCGCCTCTCGGGCCGGCATCCGCTGGAGGTCAAGGGACTGGCGAAGAGATACGGCGAGTTGCAAGTGATCGACGGCTTCACCGCCAGCGTCTCACGGGGCGAGAAGATCGCGGTGATGGGCCGCAATGGGGCGGGCAAAACGACGCTATTGAAATCGCTGGTTCGTAGCGCCACCGGGTTCATCGAGGATACCGACCGCCACTTCGATGTGGACTCGGGGATTGTGGCGTGGGGCCACGAAGTGGCTGTAGGTTACTTCGCCCAGGATCATTCAGATTCAATTGCGCATGGGACCACCGCAATTGAGTGGCTGCACGAATTCGACCCGCAAGCTTCTCAGGAGGAGTTGCGCGGCCTGCTCGGCCAAATGCTATTCAGCGGCCAGGACGCTCTCAAACCGACCGCCGCCCTCTCCGGCGGTGAGGCGGCGCGGCTGATCTTCTGCCGGCTCATGCTTCAGAAGCCTAATTTCCTGGTGCTTGACGAACCCACGAATCACCTGGATCTGGAGTCGATTAACGCCCTCAACATCGCTCTTCAAAAGTACGCGGGAACCGTGGTGCTGGTGACGCACGATCACGACTTGATCGAGGAAGTAGCCACGCGGATCTGGCATTTCGAGGGCGGACGCGTCGAAGATTTCAAAGGCCCGTACCAGGAGTATGCGGCTTATGATCGGGAGAAAGCGTCCTAATGAGGAAGGCGAACCGACGTGAGCAAGAAATCTATCACAAGCGACTTGAAGAGAGTTGACCGCATGAAGGATTCCGATATCGACTATTCGGACATACCGCCTCTCGGCAAGTCTTTCTTTACGACGGCGACGGTGGCGTGGCCTCCTGTCAAAAAGCAGCTTACAATTCGCCTCGATGCTTGACGTGCTGGAATGGCTCAAGGCGGGCGGCAGAGGCTACCAGACGCACATCAATCACATTTTGCGTATCGTCATGGAGAGCCGGCCCTCACGCTTATAGATAGCCTTCGAGCTCTTGCCAATCTTCATCGGCCCCGAGCGGCCGCAGCCGAAAAATCGACAGACATTCGATGCCGTCGGCGCGGTTCTTGGCTAGTCTCTCCTCTGCCCGTTACCAGACGGTGTTGCGGCAGACGCGGGGGGCGGTGGGGCGGCGACCGTCGAAGAGGCAGGAGATGCAAGGCCAGAACCTCCCTGCGGAGGCGTGCCCTTCAAGGCCCGCGCCGGCTGATACCCGTCCTGCGCGCGCGCACGAGGAGCGGCGTTGTTCTTAGGCATGTTAAACTCCTTCACCTCCATTCTACTCAGTTCTCCTCGAAGAATTCAACGGCGCGGATCTCCTGTTTCATGACGATGATTCCACGTGATCGCTCGACCGTACTCACAAAGCGGCCTGCTTCGTCCAGAATCCAAACCTCCTCCAAATAAATCTGCTCATCCGCCGGGTCCGAGGAGGCGAAGGACTCGATACCGAACCATCCTCCGATTCTTTGCCCATTCTGGGTGTACGAGGTGCTTGGCAATGGGCCGCCAAGTCGAGAGTCTGAGAAAAAGGAACGGCCAACAGGCGGGAACGCCTACCATTATCACGGCAACAGCGAGTGAATATAGAATGAAGTGGCCGCGGTAGAAGTCACTCCTTCGGATGAGGGCGATTAGCCAAAACAATGCGACAAAATTCAAAGTGCTATAGCAGACGGCTTCAAGCAGAGACTTTGAAACGTCTCGGCGCTCTCCCGGCGCCATGAGGTCATAGACCTTAATTGAAATGAACCCGGGAAGAAAGAAGACGAGGAGGAGAGTAAGCTTGTCTGCGTTCCAGATGTCCATTCTCAAATCCCGAGGGACAGGAGGCCCGTCCTACTGCAATGGCAGTTCCGGCTGACCGTCCTCCCCGTTCTTCCCCTCGCCGTTCTCTGCCGCTTCCGGGATTACCGACGCTGCGGCCACCTGGTCGTCGTCCTCCATCCGCACCAGACGCACGCCTTGCGTGGAGCGGCCCGCCTGCCGGATCTCTGCCGATTCCAGCCGGATGATCTTGCCGTTCTTAGTCACGATCATCAGGTCGGTATCTTCCTTCACCGACAGGATAGCGACCACCTTGCCGTTGCGCGTGGAAGTCTTCATATTAATGACGCCTTTGCCGCCGCGCGATTGCAAACGGTAGTCGGTCAACTTAGTGCGCTTGCCGAAGCCGTTCTCGGAGATGGATAGAATGAGTCCCTCCTCTTCGACAATTTCCATGCCGACCAGATAGTCGCCGGCGTCCAGTTCCATGCCGCGTACGCCGCGCGCCGGGCGGCCCATGGAACGCACATGGCTCTCCGCAAACCGAATGGCCTGCCCATCGTGCGAACCGAGGAAGATGTAATTCTTCCCATTGGTCATGTGGACCGCGATCAGTTCGTCGCCTTCATCCAGCGACACGGCGATGATGCCGCGCGCCATGGGGTTATCGAACTCCGTCAGCTCGCACTTCTTGATTACGCCATGCTTGGTGCACATCACAATGAACTGATCGGGCACGAACTCGCGCACGGCCATGAACGCCTTCACGGTGTCATCCGGCTGCAGGTTGATCAGGTTTGAAACATGCTTGCCCTTGCCCACGGTTGCGGCGTCGGGAATTTCGTAGATCTTGAGCCAATACACGCGGCCTTTGTCGGTGAAGATCAGCAGGTAGCTGTGGGTGGACGCCACGATCAGGTGCTCAAGGAAATCCTCGGTGCGCGTGCCCATGCCGATGCGGCCCTTGCCGCCGCGCGATTGCCGGCGATAGGTATCGACGGACGTGCGCTTCAGATAGCCGCCGTGCGTGACGGTGACCGCCACATCTTCGACGGCCACCAGATCTTCCAGCCGGATCTCGCCGGTGTCTTCGATGATCTGGGTGCGGCGCTCGTCGCCATACAACTTGCGCACTTCCTTCAACTCTTCGACCACGAGCTCGCGCACCAGTTTCTCGGAGCCCAGCAGTTCCAGGTATCCGGCGATGCGCCGCTGGATTTCAGCCAGCTCGTCGGCGATCTTCTGCTGCTCCATGCCGGTGAGGCGCTGCAATTGCAGCTCGATGATGGCCTGCGCCTGGCGCTCGGTGAACTGGAAGGCGGCGATCAGCGAATCGCGGGCCTCGCGGGGGGCGCGCGCGGCGCGAATCATGCGGATCACTTCGTCCAGGTTCTCCAGCGCTTTCTTGAATCCGAGCAGCAGATGCTCGCGCTCGCGGGCCTTGCGCAGCTCAAAGTCGGTGCGCCGCCGGACCACTTCCACGCGGTGCTCGATGAAGTACTTGATGCAATCGACCAGGCCCAATTCGCGCGGCTGCCCGTTGACGATCGAAAGCATGATCACGCCGAAGCCGATTTGCAACTGCGTGTGCTTGTAAAGGTTGTTGAGGACGACTTCAGCCTGCTCGCCGCGTTTCAGCTCAAACACGATACGGGTGCCGTCGCGGTCGCTTTCGTCGCGGATTTCGGATATGCCTTCGATCTTCTTCTCGTTGACCAGCGCGGCGGCATTCTCGATGAGGCGCGATTTGTTCACCTGGTAGGGGATTTCGGTGACGATGATGTGCTCGCGATCTTTACCGCGGGCTTCGATGGCGGCCTTGGCGCGCAGTTTAAGCTGGCCGCGGCCTTTGGTGAAGGCGTCGATGATGCCTTGACGGCCGAGGATGAAGCCGCCGGTGGGGAAATCGGGGCCGGGAACCATCTCCAGAATTTTGGCGAGCGGCGTTTGCGGATTCTGGATGAGCGCGATGGTGGCGTTGACGATTTCAGTCAGATTGTGCGGCGGAATGTTGGTGGCCATGCCCACGGCGATGCCGGCTGAACCGTTCACCAGCAGGTTGGGCACGCGCGTGGGCAGCACCTCGGGTTCCTGCTCGCTCTCGTCGTAGTTGGGGCGGAAATCGACGGTTTCCTTGTCGATATCTTCCAGCAGCGAGGTGGTAATGCGCGCCAGACGGGCTTCGGTATACCGCATGGCCGCGGGCGGATCGCCATCGACCGAACCGAAATTGCCTTGGCCTTCGACCAGCGGATAGCGCATGGTGAAGGGCTGAGCCATGCGCACCAAAGCGTCGTAAATGGGAGCGTCGCCGTGGGGGTGATATTTTCCCATCACCTCGCCGATGATTTTGGCGCACTTGCGGGTGGGCCGGCTGGGCGTGAGGCCCATTTCGTGCATGCCGAACAGAATGCGGCGATGCACCGGCTTCAGTCCGTCGCGGACATCGGGCAAGGCGCGGCCCACGATCACGCTCATGGCGTAATCCAGGTAGGACCGCTTCATCTCGTCTTCGATATTGATGGGTACGAGGTTGCGGTCGCCGCCGCTGAGCGGCATCTGCGGGACGGCCGGTGGCGGGGGCGGACCTTGCGGCGGATTTTCCTGGTCGGGCAAGCGGTCTCCTTGGGTGAGTTGTAAGTTCTATTTTACCAATTGTGGAGCTGGCCCTGGCAGGCGTGGCGCTGGCGGGATTACTCGACAACCTCGACAAGATTGCGTCGCTAAAAAGGCAATGGCTGGCCGGATGCAACCACTGCTGCCCAGTTGTTGATTAGCTGTTGCAGCCAGTAGAATGTCTTCGTACGCAGTGCTGTGCTCGATATGGTGGCGCCCGCGACCGTCGCGAGGTAAGTGCTGGGCGGCGTAATCCTGTCGTTGCCGTTGTTGAATCCCCCGTAAACGCAGGCTGTAGCGGCATCCGCGGCGCTGAAAAAATTTACTTCGCTAAGGCCGTTAGCGCTCGCCCACATTGTCGTCGCGCTGAGGGTCTGGCGTACAAGGTCAAACGTTTGCCAGTCGCAGTTTCCGGCGCCTTCATACGCATTGGTGTCGCCCACTACTTGACCCGACGGCCCCCACGACGGCAGCCAGCTCTCGGTGAACAGGACTCTCAGCCCCTTGCCAGAGGCCAGCGAGAGGATTGCCGCAAGGTTGTACATGTCGCCGCAAGGGGTGGCGCTCGGGCACGTAGGGTTGTCGTTGATACCCGTCGTATACTCGTCGCCGCCGACGAATACAATGGGGCTGAGCGGCGTCGCGCGCATCGTCGTGGCATACGAGATCTCGTAGCGGCTATAGGCGACGCCATTGTTCACCAAGGCATTCGCGCCAAGAACGGCGGTCGCCATTGTGTTATACGCGCTTGCCCAATTGGCCGCCGAACCCGTAGTGCCGAAATTGGCGTTATAGGCCGGGTTGTTATTGGTGGTTGCGGGCTCGTGAAGGTCCGTGAAGTCCAGCATGACGGGCACCGTGCCGCCGGGACCGTAGTATTTCGCCAGGTAAGCGTACACGGAATAAGTCGTCCCACCGAACTGGAGCCAACTTGCGCTGGATGGAGTAATAGTCACGCAGTTGGCGAGGTATCCCGGCGCGGGCAACGGGTTGGGCGTACCCACAAGCGTATGGCACACCGTGTTCAGGTTATTACTGCTGTAGGACGGCTCCAGCCTCACATGGACCACCGGAGAGTGTCCGCTGCCGGGGCCGTAGTTGCTGTATATGTACTGCATAACCGACTGGAATATACCCCGGGCAGTGCCCGAGCCTGTGCTGTTGTCCACGAAGTAGTAGGGATCGAGATTAATCTGGATCACGGACACTCCGAGCCCGTTTGGCGGGTTCTGGGCCAACAGGTCCACCTGGGCCTCGGCTTGGCTCACAGAAAACTTGCATGCCGTGCCCACGATGATGTTGCCGTAGCCGCACGCAATGCCTGTCACAGCCATAAGCTGCGCACCAAAGGCCGGTGCCGGAAACGACTTGCCCTGCAAGCCGGCGTAGATCTGCGACCGGTTGCTTGTCTCGGCCGTCGAGGTGAGAACGTTAACCACGCCAGTGGTGCAGGTGGCAGTGCCGCTGGAGATGGTCGCGGTTGTGGCAAGCGACAGGTAGCCCAAGCCATAAATCGAAAACTGAAGAGCCGCGCCAGTTAGCAATCGCGCTCCCCGACACAGCAACGGTGGCTTGCGCGCCCGACCCGCCGCCATTGAAGCCGCTCAGGTTGCAGGTGCCGGAGCCGGAGACGCCGGTCGCTCCGGACACGTACGTGCCGGAAAGCAGACCAGTCCCCATGAACTGCTGCAACGTAGGGTTCTGGGCCTCCAGCAAGGCGCATGCCAGTAGGGAGAGGACGGCTAGGCGTGTCATCTATTGAATTCCCGGTTAGTTCGGATTACCCATACAGATATAGTTAAAGGTCGTCGTCGTCACGGCGCTGGTACTCACAGTCATGCTGCCCGGCAGCGTGGACACAAACCACCGTGCGCCCGGATCGGTTTGCGGGGTCACGACGCACACAGGAGCAAATGTGTAGCCGGGGGCTAAACATGTGAGTCATGCTGGTGCCCGCCGAGATTGTAACCGTCCCGACGGTGTCGTTTGACGGCGAGTGGAAAGTAATGTGCTGGTTGGCAAGCAGGTTGAGGTTGTATCCGCTGTCCACGGCGAACTCGGCGCTCCCGGAGTTGTTCGTTACCGTCAGAAGGTTCGTGGTGGACTGGCCCGCGCCCGCCCTGACGCTAAGCGTGGTCGCCCCGGTCGTTGCCGTGCCGTCATATACGACCACTGAGCCGCCCGGCGTCGTCGAGCCGATGGTAGCGGTGCAGCTTGGCCCCAGGCAGGATAGCCCATTCGCCGAGAGCGCCCAACTGTTGAATGTCGTCCCGGTGGGCGCGTCGAATTCCGCCGCGATCGCGTCATGCACGGTAGCGCCAGACACGCGTACATTTGCGGACTCGACCCACAGGCCGCGTGGGAAAAGGCAGGTCACCAGCGCGACAGCCCCGGAGCAGGCAGGGGGTCCGGTTATCGCTAGGGTGGCCAGTGGAGAAAGGTTTGTGCCAGGGATGCGGCGTACGTGGGCGCGCCGATCAGGACCCCGACCGGAGTAAAGCTACCTGCTCCGCCAGCGAATGTCACGGTGCGGCTAAGGTTGAGGTTTACGTCCTGAGAGTTGGTGTTGCTGAGGCCGGACGAGGCTGGCCCAGTTAACGTGAAAATCGTCTGCGTCCCCGAGGCCACCGTGCCGGGGGAAAAGGTGTACGCGGTTCCCGTGTCGGTGATCGAGCCGGAGCTCGGGGCCGACGGTGCGCCGCCCTTTATGAGCGTGTTGGCTGTGAGCGCCGCGCTCGATCCCATGGCGGCGCTACTGCTGAAGTACGGCACGCCGCCGGTGGTGCCCGTGAGGCTGGCGCCCGTACCGCCGGAGGAAAGCGAAAGGGGGCTGCCGAGCGTGAGCCCCGCAAACGTAGGGCTTGAGGAACTCCCCAGCGCCTGGGCGGGCGCGACGGAGCCGGGACCCAACAGGAACACCTGGAAGGTTCCCGAGGCCAGGTTAGTGCTGAGTACCTGACCGACCACCTGGTTGCCGTTCGCCGGATAGCTGCCGCTGAGCGTATCGTGGCACTGGCCGGCCGTGATGGTGGACGCTTGCGCATAGTCGCCCGCCGTCGTCGCATTGTCGAAAACGCACCAGGCGATGCCCGACACCGCGATCTGGGCGGTTCCGGCGGTTCCGCAGTTCCCGACGCATATTCCCGCCATGCCGGAGGACGTGCTAACAGCCGCGGTTTGCACGCCTGCGCTCGTCAGCAACGCGAGGTAGTTCGCGGCGGTGCCTGTGGTGGAGTTCTGAAATTCACTGATGGCCGGGCTTGTAACGAGGTCCAACCCCGTCCCAAAGGCGTACTTCGTCCCACCGGAACCCGCGGTGAAGGTAAGCGCGGTGGGATACGCCGGAGGAAACCCCGCGGTCCCGCCGGTGAGGCTCGTAAAGGTGTATGGCGATGGCGCGGCACCACCGGCGGCAACGTAGTTGGTCTCTCCACCGCTGGATGTGCCGTAGTAGACCCTGAAGGACGTCGCGCCGCCCTGTGCCGTCCAAGTCAGGATCGCGGAACCGCTGGTGCCGCTTGCCACTGCGCAAGGGACCTCGGCGCTCGGCGAACTGACTCCGCCCGCGCTGTCCAGCCCGGAGATTTGAAAGTAGTAGGTGCCCGCTGCAAGCGAGCCGCCCGACGTGGGGCACGAGGCGCTCGGAGCGGTCGGCGCAGGCATCAGGACGCTCAGTCCGCCGGACACCGTCAAGCTGGCTGGCCCGTTGAGCACGGCAAAATTGGCCACGGTCGTGCCGATCGGCAACGCAGTGGCAGTGAAGGGGTTGATAGGCTGGACGTTGTCGTCGATGACAACGTGCATGGCGTCGGCAGGCGGCAATGCGCAACTGAGGTTTGCCCCTTTCCAGACATGCACACGGCCCGAGGCTGTCGGATTCCAAGCCAAGGCCGTTGCGGAACCGGAGCACACATAGTTGACCTGGGTGCTCACTCCATGAAAGGACCACGTGGTGCCTGTCGGAGTGCCGCTGACGGTGAGTTGGGTTGCGGATGAGAGGGAGCTGATGGTGTAATATGGCCCCGTGGTCGCCGGGATCTGAATCGTGTCGCCTGGAGTCAAGTTTGCGAAGGACCCGGTCGTGGTTACTGTGGAACCCGAAACTGATGCGCTGCCGCTCGCTGAGTAGACCGGCGGCTGTATTTCAAGCGACTGAAAGTTCACGCCGGTGGCGTTCAGGGCATTCTGCAAACAAACGGTGTTGTCCGTAGCCCCATCCACGTTTGTGAGACCACAGAAGTCGACGGCGAACCCGTAAGGGTACAGACGATCTGAAACGTGGATCGGTAGAGCGTTGGCGCCCAGCGGGGTGTACGTGACGGTGGTCGCGTCCTGTGCAAGGGCGGTCCAGCACGGCCAGAGGAATACAACCAGGGCGGCGAGAGGGCTTTGCATCGATGGCCTCAATTCCTCTCACTGGACCTGCAACGGGGAGTACGACGTGAGCGTGAACGGCGTCTGGCCGCCGCCCGGGCTGGCCGTGGTTATCGAGCTCAAAATCGCCAATCCCTTTCCTGGCAGCGGCGATGAGGTGCTGCCCAATGACTGGACGGAGTACGCCTCAGAGGGCGCCACGAATCCATCCCGGTGCAAGGTCTGCACAACGCTCCCCCCCTCGGCGACTTCGAAGGTTATCGCCAGGTCACCATACCAACCGTCGGCCTGGAAAACCGCATAGTAGCCGCCGCCACTGCCGGAGCTGGGAAATTGGTCCAAGTTGACGGTCACGGCGCCAGAAGGCGCCCCGCAGGTCGCCCCGGTGCAGGGAAGCGACTCGCTAAGTATCCCAAAGACCTGAACTAGCCCTCGCGTCCCGGCCCCTCCGACCTGCATTGTCGAATGCGACTGCAGGGTCAACACCGCCCCACCATTACTAGGCGTCGCGGTCGTGGCAGCGGTGAGCACACCCGGACCCACATAGCTATTCTGGGGAATGGTGGCCGCGGCGCTCAGTACCAGCGCGGCAGCAGCCTGGTCGGTGCCCACCGACGCGCCGGTGGTTACGGTCTGCACCACGGCGCCTGCTTCGGAAAGCTCAAATGTAGTGCTCAGCGTCCCGGTCCAGTGGTTAGTCTGCAGCACCACGTAATACAGGCCGGTGCTGTTGGACGAAACGAACTGGTTGGGTTGAACCACGACCGTTCCGGCCGGGGTGCCGAAACACGGGCTGGCGCACGGCGCTCCCAGATCGTTCGGTTGATTGAAGCCAGCGAACGCCTGCACAATGCGCAATGTGCCGGTCGCCTCGCCG
>DATNMW010000430.1:0-29339 GCA_035602155.1 Bryobacteraceae bacterium
TCCCGCCTCGACCGCTTCGCGCACGCCGCCCGCATGATAGATGGCATTGATGGCGCGCATGTGATTGCGGTGGCCATGCTCTTCCTGCCGCCCATCGGCCAGCCGCACCCCTAGCGACGTGCCGAAGAGCGCCGCCTCCGCATCGTGTACGCCGAGGGCGTTGCCGCTGAGCAACGCGTGTACGAAACCGCCTTGGATCAGCGCCGAGAGGCCATGCACGCCGCCGGTATGGACGACTACGGGACCCGCCACCACGATCACCTTCAATTTCAGCTCCAGAGTCTGCCGGATCAGAGCCGCGGTTTGCCGAACGGCGGTCTCCACCTGGCGCTCCGACGAGATGCCGTTGGACATGAAGGCGAACGCCAGCCGGTCGCGCTCCTTCGATTCGGGCGCCACGCGGATGCCGCGCATCCCCACCACCACGCGGTCGCCAGGCCGGATATCGCGCAGGCGGCGGCACCAGGCGCGGCCGTCCGCCACCACGATCAAGGCATCCATGCGCTGGTTTTCCACCTCGATCCATTGCTGGCCGACGCGCACGAACGTGCGGTGATTGGTTGAGGAGTAGAAATCTTCCGGCGCGCAGCACTCGCGCTCGACCTCACGCAGCGCGGCATCGCCCGAATCCATCGCCGAGCAGCCCAGCTCCAGCAGGTCCTCGAGCAGATGCGCCATCAGTTCGCTCGACGGCGCCTCGACCTTCAGGCGCAGGTAGGATGGCTCGCTGTTGGTGCGGCCGATGCGAAACTGTTCCACTTCGAAGCGGCCGTGATGCTCCACCACCTTGTCGAAGATGTTCTCCATCACGTGGGAGTCGATCAGGTGGCCTTGCGCTTCGACGACTTCCTGTAGATGCATAAAAGACTTATTGTAGACTGTAGGGCGCGCGTTCCGCTGCGCTTGTCCCAAGATGGAGCTTCACATGCGTCACCGGCATTACTGCTTAATGGCACTGGCGGCCGCTGCGCCGGCGCTGGCCCAGCCCAGCGTCGATCAAATCCTGGCCACGTACCGGCAGGCTCTTGGTGGGCAAGCCGCCTACGAGAAGGTGACCACGCGCGCCATGAAGGGCACCGTCGAGATTCCCGACGACAACGTCACCGCCGCCCTGCAGGTCGTAGCCAAAGCGCCCGCCAGCTTTCGCCTGACGATGGACATTCCCGGCTACGGCGTGGTGGAGACGGTGCTGGATGGCGATAACGGTTGGGAGAAGAATCCCGATTCGGGCACGCATGCCATGAGTAAAGCGGATTTGGCGATCGCGCAGCGCGAGCGCCATTTCTACCGCGAGATGCGGCTCAATCGGCTTTATGCAAAGATGGAGACGGCCGGGGCGGACAAGGTGGGCGGGCGCGCCGTTTATGTAGTGGAGGCCACACCCGCCAGCGGTCCGGCCGAGAAGCTATACTTCGATGCGGAGACCGGGTTGCTGGTGAAACGCGACTTCGAACGTGTGACGCTGGAGGATGGCATTGTGCAATACGAAATATTATTGCGGGATTACCGCGACGTCGACGGACTGAAGCTGCCCTTCACGATTGAGCAGCGAGCGCCGGATAATACCATGATTTTCAAATTCGCCGAGATCAAGAACGACGTGCCGCTCGCGGACACGGCCTTCGCCAAACCGGAAAAATAGAATCATGCCAAACTTCACGCACCGGGTGCGCGTGGCGTTTCCCGATACGGACGCCTCGGGACGAATTCATTTCACCGCCATGCTGCGCTATTTCGAATCCGCGGAGATCGAGTTTCTGCGTTCGCTGGGATTCAGCTATCGCGACGCGCCGGATATAGGATTTCCGCGCGTGCGGGTGGAATGCGAGTACCGGTCGGCGGTGAGCTTCGACGACGAATTGGACATCGCCGTGTCGGTGAAGCGGGTGGGCACATCGTCGTATACGCTGGGGTTCGCTGCATGGAAGGATGGCGCGATGACTGCCAATGGATCGATTGTGGTGGTATGCGTAGGACGGCCGGGGCGGGCGCAGGCGCTGCCGGAGGCTTTGAAAGATGCGCTACGGCGGGCGGCCGAATGATGTTGAGTTTGCCGGAATTGTGGGGCGGGCAACCCTGCCCGCAGCCGGTTTTCAGCCGGCTCGGGCCGCATAAAAGGGCGGCTGCGGCCAAGATTGGCCGCCCCAAGATCGCCCAAAGGAATCTCGCATGACTTTGCTGGCGGCCATTCTCGCAACTATCGTCCTGCTGATCATCCTGTGGGATGCCTTCGAAGTGATCATCCTGCCCCGGCGCGTGGTACGGCGCTTGCGGCTGAGCCGGCTGTTCTACCTGTCCACCTGGACCATATGCTCCTGGGTGGCGCGGCGGATGCCGTCCGGCAGACGTCGCGAGCGCTATCTCAGTTTCTACGGGCCCCTTTCGCTGTTGTTCCTGATCGTGGTGTGGGCCACCGGGATGATCGTGGCCTTTGCCATGGTGCAGTGGTCGGTGGGGCTGCCCGGTATGAGCTTCCTCGAAAGCCTGTACCTCAGCGGCACCACGTTCATCACCCTCGGGATGGGCGTGCCGCACACACGCATGGCGCGCGCCGTGCTGGTACTAGAGGCCGGCACCGGCTTCGGTTTCCTGGCATTGGTGATCAGCTATCTGCCGGTACTGTACCAGTCGTTTGCGAAGCGGGAAACCAGTATTTTGCTGCTGGATGCGCGGGCCGGATCGCCTCCCACGGCCGCCGAGCTTCTCCGGCGTTACGCAATGGGACACGGTTTGGCAGCCATGGACGAACTGCTGCGGGAGTGGGAAATCTGGTCCGCGGACCTGCTGGAGACCTACATTTCGTATCCGGTGCTGGCCTACTTCCGCTCGCAGCACGACAACCAATCGTGGCTGGCGGCGCTCACGGCCATACTGGATGTTTGCGCGGTGGTGATCGCGGGCATCGACGGTCTGGCGCCCTGGCAGGCACGGCTGACCTTCGCCATGGCGCGGCACACCGTAGTGGATCTGGCACAGATTGTGAATGCGCCGCCGCGGGCGCCGGAGCCGGATCGCCTGCCCACGGAGGCATTGGAGAGATTCAAGGCGGGGCTGGCGGCGGCGGGGATCGCGCCCACCAACGCCGCGGAGTTCGACGCCAAGCTGGCGCAGGCCCGGCGCCTTTATGAGCCCTACGTGTTTGCGCTGGCGCAGCGGTTCATATTAAGCCCGGCCACCTGGATGCGCGCCTCCAACACATTCGACAACTGGCGCACTAGCGCGTGGGAGCGCAGTTCCAGCGGTCTGGCGCAGGCGCTGTTCGACGATGGCGGCGACGTGCATACGTGATGGAACTTTTTCGAGTACTGAGCGCGAAAAATTGGTATTTGACAATTGGCGCAGGCGCGCTATTATTTGAGTTACTCCCCCGATCGACGATCCCTGAAAACCTGCGATGCTCGAAACCATCATCCTCAATACCGAACTGCCCGGAATCGAAAAACACGCGCGAGGCAAAGTACGCGACGTCTATCGCGTGGGCGGGCAACTGCTAATCGTAGCCACCGACCGCATTTCGGCGTTCGATTACATCCTGCCTACCGGCATACCGGATAAAGGCAGAGTCCTCACGCAACTTTCCATTTTCTGGTTCGACTTCCTGCGCGATGTCGTGCCCACGCATTTCCTGGCTGCGAAGGTGGACGACTATCCGGCGGAGTTGAGGCAGTTCCGCGATCAGCTTGAAGGCCGGTCGATGCTGGTGAAGCGCGCGCAAATGGTGGACATCGAATGCGTGGCGCGCGGCTATCTGGCGGGCTCCGGTTGGAAGGAGTACAGGGCGCAGGGCACCGTTTGCGGCATCCCTTTGCCCGCCGGTCTGCGCGAAAGCGACCGCTTGCCCGCGCCCATCTTCACGCCATCCACTAAGGCGCAGACCGGCCACGACGAGAACATCTCGTTCGAAACCATGTGCTCGACGGTCGGCGCGGAACTGG
This sequence comes from Bryobacteraceae bacterium, assembly GCA_035602155.1. Classification (GTDB taxonomy): domain Bacteria; phylum Acidobacteriota; class Terriglobia; order Bryobacterales; family Bryobacteraceae; genus Bog-159. The sequence goes on from DATNMW010000430.1 coordinate 3,936, forward strand.
GCGCGCGTTTGCGGGATCTCACGCTGCGCATCTACTCCCGCGCGGCGGCCTACGCGGAGAGCAAGGGCGTAATCATCGCCGATACGAAATTCGAGTTCGGCTTCGTGGGTGGCGAGTTGGTGCTGGGCGATGAGGTGCTGACGCCGGATTCATCGCGGTTCTGGCCCGCGGAAAGCTACCGGCCCGGCGGCCCGCAGATGTCATACGACAAACAGTACGTGCGCGACTATCTGGAGTCCGTCCACTGGGATAAAAAGCCGCCCGCGCCGCCGCTTCCGGATGAAGTGGCCGGCAAAACCAGCGAGAAATATCGGCAGGCGTATCGTGTTCTGACGGGCAAGGAGCTATGAACTGGCTGGACGCCGTGTTGCTGCTGGTGCTGGTGGGATCGGTGGTGACGAGCTTTTCCACGGGCTTGGCGCGTGAAGTAGTAGGGCTGGTCTCCATGATCGCGGCGCTGGTGCTGGCTATCTGGTTCTATGGCACGGCGGGATCGTTTCTGCAGCCGTACGTCAGTTCGCCGGGTGTTTCTAATTTCTGCGGCTTCCTACTAGTGTTTTGTGGCGTGCTGATCCTGGGCGCGATTTTGGGCCGCGTGCTGGGGCGGTTGATGAAGGTCGCGGGCCTGTCGTTTGTGGACCGGCTGCTGGGCGCGGGCTTTGGAGTGGTGCGGGGACTGCTGATATCCATCGCCCTGGTGCTGGCCATGTTGGCCTTTACGCCGGGCAAGTCGCCGCCCAATGCGGTGGTTCGCTCGAAGGTGGCGCCCTATGTGATCGATGCGGCGCGGGTCTGCGCCGCGGTGGCGCCGCACGAATTGAAAGATGGATTCCGGAAGAGTTACGAGCAAGTGAAGACGATTTGGGGCAACGCCCTGAAAAAGGGCATTCGGGGATTGCCGGATGCGGGAAAGGCATAAATGAAAGAGAAGTTTGAAGCGTTGGTGGAGCATCTGGTCGGACATGGCTTTTTCCTTGAAGAGGTGGTCGAGTTGCTGGAGAGGACTTTGATCGAAAGGACGCTGGAGCGGACGGGCGGAAACCGCTCGGCCGCCAGCAAACTGCTGGGGATTCACCGCAACACGCTGCAACGCAAGATGGCCGAATACAAATTGGACCAGCCCAAGGCGCGGCGAAAGCCCGTGCGCGGAGAGTCCAGCGCGCGCGGGAAGGCCGCCACCGCGTAATGGATCTGATCGTCTTCGATCTGGACGGCACACTGATCGATTCGAAACTCGACCTGGCGCATGCCGCAAATGCCGCGCGCGGCCATATGGGCATGCCGCCCATCGAAAACGAGCGGGTCTACTCTTACGTTGGCAATGGCGCGCCCGTCCTGATCCGGCGCGTGCTGGGAGCGGAGGCCACCGAAGCCCAGGTACAGGAAGCGCTGGAGTGTTTCCTGGAGTATTATCGCGATCACATGCTGGATCACACGTTGCTCTACCCCGGCGTGCGGGAAGCGCTCGACCGTCTGCGGGATGCCGGAGTGCAGATGGCGGTGCTGACCAACAAGCCGGTGAAGATCAGCCGGGCGATTGTGGACGGGCTGGGAATCGGAGGACATTTCCGGCAGGTCTATGGCGGCAACAGTTTCGATTTTAAGAAGCCGCACCCCATCGGGGTCGAGACTCTGATCGAGGAATGCGGCGCGTCCCGGCAGCGCACCATGATGGTGGGCGACAGTTCCGTCGATATTCAGACCGCGCGCAACGCGCAGGTGAAGTCCTGCGGCGTGACTTACGGCTTCCAGCCCGAATCGCTCAAGACCGTGCCGCCGGATCTGCTGGTGGACCGCATGGAAGATCTGGCGGAGTGGGTGATCGGGTCGGCCATACCGGTTATTTCTGCGAATAAGTCACACTGACGGTGGTTCCGTCGTTGCCGGTCCCCACGGCCACCACAACAGTGCGGTTCGCGGCCGCGTCGTCTCCTGAGATCAGGCCGCCTGAAGACGCGCCGATGCCGCCCGTGATGTTGGCTGTAATGTGGAATCCGGTCTGCTTCAATTCCCGTTCATAGAAGGCTACTACGTCCGCGGCACCGTCGCGCGTCTGAAATTTGAAGCTGCCTGAATTGCCCTGATTCGCGTTCAGGCTGAAGACGTGCGCAGGTTTGGAATTGGGATACGCCGGAATCCAGGGCGGTAGCGTGGCGCGGCTGGTCCCGCTGCCGGCACCCAGGGTCAGCGACTCGGAGCCGGCCCCGTCATCGGCGTGAAAGCTGAACTTTCCCCGCTGCATGTCGTCGAAGGTCACAGTCATGGTCTTGCCGGTAGACTTCTGGCGGATCGTAACGACGCCGCGGCCATCGTCGCTCGAGACCACTTCCAGATCCGGATTGGTGGCGGCGAGCAGTCTCGCCGTGGCCAGGCCCGGATTGTTCCGCATCAGTTCCGCATCGAATCCGGCTTGTTTGGCTTTGTGCACCAGGAAAAGCCCGCCGCCAACCACTGCGAGTAAGAACAATCCCAGGACGGCGATCAGTATCCAAACGATGGGACTGATTTTTCGCGCGGCTACGGGCGCTGCGCTGGAAGCGGCAGCCGCGGGCGTATCGCCGGCCTTGACGCGGGTTCCACAGGTGGTGCAAAACGAGCCGCTGACTTGCGCTCCGCAGCTCTGGCAAAAGGGCATACTTCCTCGCTTCAGTACACTCTAGCATGGCCGGGGCGGAACAAAAGCCATCGGCCCTGTCTCACTCCAGCTTCAACTCGCCGCCCGCGAGGTAGTTCGCCAATCCGTTTGAAGCCGCCATTCGCGAGGGAGGGTGGAACGCCAGCGCGCGCGTGGCGGCACAGAGATAACCGGCATCCGAAGACTGCACGAAGGCCATCCCCCCCAGTAGTTCGGTCGCCAGCGCGGCGGCCCGGTCGATGGCGTGCTGGACCGCATACCGGACAAAGAGAGCGCGCGCGAAATCGTTGCGGGTGGGTTGGCCGGTCATCAGGGTATGCGCCACGCTCTCCAGCGCCGCCATGGCGCCTTCCAGTTCCACGGCCATGGTGCACCTATCCTGCGCAGTTCCCTTGCCGGCCAGCAACACCCTTTCCACCAGCGCGCTGGCAACCCCCACATACGATGCGGAGATGAGCAACTCGAACCACAGGAAACCGGCGCCTTCGCTGGCATCGGACTGGATGTCGTCGCTGCCGTAGAAGACCAGGCGTTCCGGGACGAACACGTCGCGCAGAACGATCTCATCGCTCTCGGCTCCAGCCAGCACGAAGCTGCTCCAAAACGGGCGGCGTTCGATTCCCTCCGATTCGGCCGGGATGAGCACGATGCCAAAGCGGCAGCCCGCATCGCCGCTCACGGTGACGCTGGCGGTGAGCAGGTTCATCGACCGGGACAAGCTGCACGGCTTCTTGCTGCCGTTGACCACTACACCTTGCGGGACTTTCCTAGCCTGCATGCCGGGCCGCCGGATATCACCGCCGCTCTGGCCTTCGGCAAACCCGGAGGCAACCAGAAGCTGTTGCTCCGCGATGGCCTGCAGAAGCAGCCATTCCATGCCTGTACTGCCGGCGCACATGGTCACCAGGGTGGCTACCGAAAAATGGTGCATGGTCGCCGCCACGGCGAGCGATGGAGAACGGCTCCCCAAGGCCCGCTGGAATCGCAGCGCCTCTACGGCGGTGGCGCCCAGGCCCGAGTACTGCTTTGGAATCAGAAGGCCGGGTCCCCCATGCGTTCGAAACAACTCAATTCCGCCGCTCTCCGGAGCCTCCAGCCGGGCCAGCCCGATGGCCGCGAGTTTGTCGTCGAGGCCGGGAGCGAATCGATTCAAGGTCTGCCGCTCGGCGAGCAGGAAGTTCATCATGTTCAGGTGCGTCACTCCTGCGGGATGGCATCCGCTCCGAACATTCCGCGGAAAATAGCGCGAATGTTCTCCGACAGGAGCTTGGCGATGCGGGGCTCGATGAGGCTGCCGAAACCGGGTAGACCGATGTCGAAATCGCAGGCGAATGTCAGCACCGATCCGGCCCCGTTGTCGCACGCGGTCCATGTACCGCTGAAGTAGTCGATGTCTCCCGAGATGCCCCGGAATCGGATGGTGTTGTTCTCCGGTTCAACATCGTCCTGCTGGGTCCAGGTAGCCGTGCCAGGGCCCAGCTTAACGGTCCATTTGGAAACCGTGGACCCATTGTCCGATGGCGCGATCTCCAGGGATAGCACCTGGTCGGAGTAGTTGGGGTACTGCCGCATGTCGCACAACAGGAGAAACAACTCGCCAGCGGGCCGTCCTGCAACTTTGGCGATGACTTCAACGTGCCGCATGATCCATCGGCAAGAGTAGACCACACGGCGGCGTCTCGTGTCAATTCGCGCGCGATGGTGATGCGGCTGCGTCAGGCGGCGGCGACCCATTCGCCTCAATCGCCAACCTGGTTGACGCTCCGGACACCGATCTTTCGGAGAGGGTAGATGAAATCCTCTCACCGCCGGCCTGCAAGTTGGCCAGCGAGAGATCTTCCCCCAATCGCACAACTTCACTGTCCACTCGCCTGGGCGTAAAGGTTCGCGATTATCCGCTTGGTTGCATCTGATGCGAACACGCGGCGGAGCCATGTACGGAGGACACCTTCGTCCAATAGCCGCATCCCTTCGATCGGGATGATGCCCGACGATCCAGTCTCGTCTTCGTTGGCCAAGACGGGGTAGAGATCCACCGAGTGGTGGACCTGGAAGAGTGTGTAGCGGTAGTTGCCCAGGGCCGGTACCTTATCACAAATCGATGGTAGATCTCATTGGCAACTGACGAGGTCTCAACGGCAGCCTCCAGCACTCCCTTGGTCTTTTCGCCGAGCAGGGCGGCTTGCGCTTTGAGAATCGCGCCAGGCATAATGACAGAGCCGATCCCCAAATCCGATGGCCAAAGGTCCTCACTCGTTACCGGCATAAGGTCATCAGAGTTCCAGTCCGAACAATATCGGCAGGTGGTCGGATCCCACCGATTTGTCGGGGCGGCCATTCGCCGAGAGGAGAGAAACTGCCCCAGCGCGCGTGACGATCTCGACCCTTCTCTCGATAGCCGCTCAACCAAGCTCGGGCGCAGTAGCACTTGGTCGAACATATTCCAATAATAGCTCACATGTTCGCTGGAATCGTAGAAGGTACGTACCGGCCGGCGTTTCGCCGTGCTCTCCAAAGCATCCCCACATCGGATTGTAGAAGAACGGATACTGTTGGCCGCTGACCGTGCGCTGCTCTCGGAGCGCTTCAGCGCGAGCCATGGTTGCGTGAAAGCCTCCCGCTCCGACAACGCCAGCCTCGAACGGATTCATATTCAGGTCGCCCACAATGACTGTTCGGGTGTGGCCGGCCAGACGCTCGGCCCGCGCAACGGTTTCCGCCCACTGCGAGCACGCGAGTATCTGGCTGCTTTCGCTTGTGTGAAGCTTGCTCGGCAGGTGGAGGGCTGCAAGAATAATATCCGTAAGCATTGGACGCCTCAGGCGGCGGATCGTATGGCGAGCGCCGTCTTCCAAAGGATCCAAAAATTCAGGTGTGAATCTGGTAAATATCTTGATCGACTCCTCAGGAGCTTCTGCCCAGTTTGGCGCGTAATGAAAAATGGGGCCGTTCCCTCGTTAAGAGCGCCGAGCAGGTCCCCGACTTGTATGGCGTACTCCAAGAGGATCAACACGTCGACGTCCCTGGATCTGGCGTGATCGGCGATGTGATGCTGAATCGGTCTTCGGTTTAGATTCCAGCAGAGGAATGTAATCACAATTGTTGTACCGCAAGCTCCGCGCGCCTGCGGTGGCGTACGAAGTAGGCGGCGCCCAGCGCAGCGAGCGCCAAGGAAATCCACTGCGAGGTGTTCAGCGGGCCGCCGAAAGGGTTGGGCTCGCCCGGGTGGTCCCGTACGAACTCCACCAGGAAGCGCACCGTGGAATACAGGATCAGGTACAGGCTGATGATGGCGCCGGGCGCATGCTGCCGGCGAATACGCCAGTAGAGGATGCCGAAGATCAGGAACTCGGCCGCCGATTCGTACAACTGCGTGGGATGCAGTTTGATGTCCAGCGGCACGCCTACCAATTGCTGCGACAACGGATTGGTGAACGTGACGCCCCAGGGCAGTGTCGTCGGCCGGCCCCAACAGCAGCCCGCGGCAAAGCAACCCAGACGGCCGATGCCATGTCCCAGCGCGATGCCGGGAGCGAATACATCCGCGGTCGGGAGCGCCGGCATATGGTGGCGACGCATGTAGATCGCAGCCGCGATCAAGGCCGCGATCAAGCCGCCATAGAAAACACCGCCGGCCTGCAGGCTGGCCATGGAGAAGATCTCGCCCGGATGGCTGGCATAGTAGGGGATGTCCACCAGGAACATCATGACCTTGGCGCCCAGGATGGCGCAGAGCCCGCAAAGGATTCCGAGGTTTACGGTCGCGTCGCCGTTGAGGCCGGCGCGGCGCGCCAGGCGCGAAATCACCGATAGCGCGACCAGGAATGCCAGCGCGACCAACACTCCGTAGGCCGACTGCGAAAAGCTCCCGATATGAAAGAGCCGCGGAAACATCAGGCGCCCGCCGGCTGTCGCTTGGGCCGCAACAGTTCCAGCAGCAGCAGGCCGCTACCGATCACGATGCAGGAGTCGGCCACGTTGAAGGTCGGCCAGTGCAAGTCGCCGATGTAGAATTCCAGGAAATCGGTGACGCGGCCCCACAGGATGCGGTCGAACAGATTGCCGGCCGCGCCGCCTAGCACCAGAGCCAAGCCAATGGCGGTCCAGCGGTCCAGCCGCGAAGCCCTCCAGAGCATGCCGGCCACCAGCAGCAGCGCCGCTGCCGAGAACACGATCAGCACCACGGTACGCCAAGCCGACGTGGAATCGTTCATTAGCCCGAAGGCCACGCCACGGTTCTGCGAGTGCACGATATCGAAAAAGCCCGGGATCACCGGATGCACGTCGAACGTGGAAACATGCGCCTCGATGATCGACTTGGACAGGCGGTCGATGCCAAATACCGTCGCCGAGAGGCCGTAGGCTTTCACTCGGCTGTCAAGCATGCAGCATCTCTTTCACGGCGTCGGCGCAGGCGGCGCAAGCGGTGGGGAAGCGTGGGTCGGCGCCTGTATCGGTGGTGTACTTCCAGCAACGCGCGCACTTGACGCCATCGGCGCGCTCGATCGTTACCGAGGAAAGGCCGGAGGCCTGCCGTACCTCCACTTGAGAGACGATGAACAACCCCGGCAAGTCTTGGGCATACTCTTGCAAAAGCGGATACAGGTCGGCGTTGGCCGTCAATCGTACCCGAGCCTCAAGGGGCGCGCCAATGAACTTCAACTGGCGGGCCTCCTCGAGGCTCTTGAGCACGTCTTCCCTCACTTTTATGAGACGGTCCCAATTCCCCGCCCGTTTCCGATGGGCATCCGATAGTCCCTCGGTCAACTCGGCGGCTTCGGGAAGCAGCTCCAGGTGCACGCTGCCCTGCTGCCCCATGTGGGTCCAGATCTCATCGGCGGTGAAGGCGAGGATAGGCGCCACCAGCCGTACCAGTGCGTATTCCAAGCGGTAAAGCGCGGTCTGCGCACTGCGGCGCGCATGCGATTTGGTGGCCGCCGTATACAACCGGTCCTTCAGCACGTCGAAATAGAGTGGGCTCAGATCCACCGTGGCGAAATCGTACAGCGCGCGGTAGACCTTGTGGAACGCGAATTCGTCATACCAGGCGCGGCAGTTCTCGACCAGCGATTCGGCGCGGATCAGGATCCATTGATCGAGTTCCAGCATTTCGTCCACGGGCACCGCGTCGGTACATGGATCGAAGCCCGAAAGATTTCCCAGCAAATATCGGAAAGTGTTGCGCAACTTGCGGTAGGCCTCTTGCAGCCGCGCGAGGATGGTCTCCGAGGCACGCACATCTTCGTCGAATTCGACCGAGGCCGACCATAACCGGACCAGATCCGCCCCGTGATGCTTGATGATCTCTTCGGGCTCGATGGAATTGCCCAGGGATTTGTGCATGGCGCGGCCATCGCCATCCAGTACCCAGCCGCTCAGCGCGCAGGCGCGATAAGGGGAGCGGCCCTTAAGCCCCACGCCCACCAGCAGCGAGCTATGGAACCAGCCGCGATATTGATCGCCGCCTTCGATGTAGAGATCCGCGGGCCAAGTCAGGTCGTTGGCGGCGGTGAGTACGGCCAGATGGCTCGATCCGGAATCGAACCAGACATCCAGGATGTCGTTTTCCTTGCTGAACTCCGCGCCGCCGCACTTGGCGCAGGCCACGCCGGCGGGCAGCAATTCGGCCGCCGTGCGTTGGTACCAGACATCCGCGGTGTGCTCGGCGAAGAGCCGCACGATGCCATCCAGAATCTTGCGGTCGACGATCGGCTCGCGGCAACGGTCGCAGTAGAAGACGATGATGGGCACTCCCCACACGCGCTGCCGCGAGATGCACCAGTCGGGGCGCGTGGCGATCATGTTGGAGATGCGGTCTTGCCCCCATTCGGGCATCCAGCGCACCTGCCGGATGGCTTCGAGCGCATGCTGGCGAAAATCGTTGCGCTCCATGCCGATGAACCACTGCTCGGTGGCGCGGAAGATAGTGGGCCTGTGGCAGCGCCAGCAATGCGGATAACTGTGTTCGATTTTTTCAGTGGCTAGCAGGGCGTGATGGCCGGTCAGAATCCCGATGACGATGGGGTTGGCTTCCCAGACGGTTTTGCCGATCAGTTCTTCGGGTAATCGACCGGCAGCGCCCTCGGCGTGATAGAAGCGGCCGCCAGCGTCTACCGGGCAGTAAGTTTCGATGCCATACTGGCGGCCGACGACATAGTCTTCCTGGCCGTGTCCGGGCGCAGTATGGACCGCGCCGGTGCCTTGTTCCAGCGTGACGTGATCGGCCAGGATACCGAGCGAATCGCGTTCCAGAAACGGGTGATGGAAGACCGCGCCTTCCAAGCGTGCGCCCGGGAAACGCGCCAGGACTTCGTAGCCGGCCCAACCGCACTTTTCGGCGGTGACGTTCAGGAGGTCGGCTGCGACGACGTAGACGGGACCGCTCCCTGACGGTCGCGGCTCGGTAACAGCCACGTACTCATACTTCGGATGAAACGCGATGGCCATGTTGGCCGGGATGGTCCAAGGCGTAGTGGTCCAGATGAGGCCGTAGACGTGGCGGCCGGCAAGCGCGGCGTCGATCTGCGCGGCGTCCGAAGTCAGGAGGAACCGCACCCAAATGGACGGGCTCGAATGGTTCGAGTATTCGACTTCAGCCTCGGCCAGCGCAGTTCGGTCGCGCATGCACCAGTGCACCGGCTTCAGACCCTTGTAAACGTAGCCTCGATCCAGGAATTCCACGAACGCGCCGGCGATCACCGACTGGTAGTGCGCGCTCATGGTGAGATACGGTTCGTCCCAGCGGCCGAAGATGCCCAGGCGTTTGAAATCCGTGCGCTGCAGGTTGACGTATTTTTCGGCGTATTTGCGGCATTCCGCGCGGATTTCTGCCGTCGTCATGGCGGCTTTGCGCGCGCCGAGTTCGCTGTCTACCTTGATTTCGATAGGCAGGCCATGGCAGTCCCAGCCGGGGACATACGGCGCGTCGAAGCCCGCCATGGTCTTGGATTTGACGATGAAATCCTTGAGGATTTTGTTGAACGCGGTGCCCAGGTGAATGCGGCCGTTGGCGTAGGGCGGGCCGTCGTGCAGAATGTAAGTGGGGCGGCCGGCGCGCGCGGCGCGGATCTGGGCGTATATATCCTCGCCGCCCCATCGGTCGAGCAGCTTCGGCTCGGCCTGGGTCAGGTTGGCCTTCATCGAAAACCCGGTGTGCGGCAGATTGAGAGTCTGCTTCAAATCGACGTTATGCGAGTCCATTTTGCAGGGATATTACTATCGTACACGACGCGGACCTCACTGCGGTTCTCAACGCGCGCTCGACCCCTTTTCGTCCTTATTGCAGAAGTCGGCTTCCGGCTGTGCGTGCCTGGTCTGCGCGGCGCCACCGCTGGGCTTGCTGCGCCGCTTCCCTCGGGTCGGATAGACGGACGTTAGATTCGGCAAAAGTGGGCTGGAAGCCGGGTGCCGGTCAAGGCCTTCGGATAGGCTGCGGACAACCGTTTGGATGCGCCGCGCCGGTATGCGGCCGCGAGTGCAACGGGAAACCGCCCGTCCGGCGAAAGTGCGGGCGCTTCGGCGAAGCTGGAAATGGCGCTGACGATCCGCGGCGCGGCGAACGGCTCGCGCACGCGGTGCGGACCGAAGGTATCCACGCCTTGGATTTCGCCGCGGTAGGCGAAGTGCAAGGCATCTATTCTTTCGGCGTAATGCAGGTTCGAATCCACGCCCGGATCGTTCCGGTTGTTGAATTGTGTATGGCAACTGCAACAAAGCGATTCGCAAACCATAGCCCGCGCACTATGCATACTCCCACCGGCGCGCGAAACGGCGGGCGATCAGGAACAGCACCATCCCGGCGCCGATCAGCACGGCCACCTGCGGAGCCAGATGCAGAACAGGCTCATCCCGCCAGAAGACCTTCGTATAGCCGTCGATGGCCCACGCATTGAAGGTCAGCAGGCCCACTTTCTGCATGGCTTCCGGCATCAGGAAGCGCGGGAACATGCTGCCGCCGAGGGCCGACATGGTCAGGATGATCAGCGTGGAAACCGCGGCCTGCTGCGCGCGCGTGTGCGAGACGCTGGCCAGCAGCATGCCGAACGACGCTACGGCGAACGAGGTAGCCGCGGTCATCACGATGAAACCGGGCAGGTGCGAGAAGAGATCTAAATGGAAGACCGCCGCGCCCCACAGAAACATGAGCGTAAGTTGCGCGGAGGCCAGCAGCGCGCTGTAAGCCATTTTGCCGGCCAGCAGGGTGGTCATGCTCACGCGGGCGCTCAGGATGCGGTCGAGCGCGCCGCTCTCGGCTTCATCCAACAGGGTGCCCCCGGCGGCGCTGGCCGTGAACAGCAGGAACATAACGCCGATCCCGGCCGCGTAAAACGCGATCATGGAGTTCTGTTTTTTCTCGCCAACCACGTCGCGTACGTCCAGGGCCACGAATCCCGTATCTCGCTGTGGGCCGGCTGGTGGGCCGCTCTGGCCGGTCGAACTCCGCGGTACGCGGGAGATGGCCGATTCGATGCTCTTGCGCTGCTCCGGCGTCAGCCCCCCGCTCGCCCGCTCAAAATACTGCATGCCGACTTTCGCCATCGCGTCAGGCAAGGAAGTCATCGCGACTTTTTGCAGAATTCCGGCGACCATCTGGGCGGCCACCGGGTCGGAGCTATCGTGCAGCAGCCGGATGGGCGTCCGATCGGCGCCCGGGCCAAGCGCCACAGGATGCGCGCCGAATCCTTTGGGAATAATGAGTGCGGCTGGGGTGTCGCCCTGTTTGACGGCGGTTTCGGCGCCCACGGCCGTAAAGAAAGGCGGAACGGGCTCCCCCTTTTTCGCGTCGGGCCGGGTGCTTGCGGCGAGAGAAGGTTCCTGCAGCAGGGCGTTAACCAGCCGCCCGGAGATGGCGCTGCCATCCTCATCCACCACCAGCACTCTGACGCGCGGCGTGCCTCCGCTCATGCCGCCGAATATCGCGGCGAAAATGCTGAAGAACGCGACCGGCAAAATGAATGACAGAATCAGCGCGCCACGATCGCGGCGGAGGGCGCGGAAGCCATTCAATACGATCGCGGCCATCATTCTCATCATGCCGATCATTGTCGTAGATCCCTTCCGGTGAGTTGCAGAAAAACAGATTCGAGATTGGGGCGGCGTAGGACGACGTCGATTACCTCCAGGCCGTCGCGGCCCGCGGCATCCAGCAGCGCGGCTATGTCGGTCGGTTGCGCCACGGCGAAATGCGCAACGCCCTCGCCGCCCTCCTGTAGCGTGCCACCGCGCGCCGCGGCCCAGGCGGCGGCGTTTTCCACGGACGAGGCGAATCTCATCAGCACGTCGCTGCGGCGTCCGAACGACCGCTCGACAAGCTCTTCCTTGGTGCCCTGGGCGATCACACAGCCATGATCCATGATGGCGATCGTATCGCACAGGCGCTCGGCTTCTTCCATGTAATGCGTGGTGTAGATCACCGTAGTGCCTTGGCCGCGCAGTTCCTCGACCATCTCGAAAATGCGGTTGCGCGACTGCGGATCGACCCCCACGGTGGGCTCGTCGAGCAGCACGAGGCGGGGGCGGTGGACCAGGCCGGCCGCCATGTTGAGGCGCCGGCGCATGCCGCCGGACAGGGTCTTAACCGTGGCGCCGGCACGGTCGGCCAGAGCGGCCCACTCGAGACACCACGCGATGCCATCGCGCAGCGCTTTGCCGCGCAGACCCTGGTAGCGCCCGAAAGCCTCCAGATTCTCGCGGCCGGTGAGCAGCGGGTAGAGCGCCAGTTCCTGCGGCACCCAACCCAACTCCGCGCGGGCCGCGGCGGAGCCGGCCGGTTCGCCGAAGACGCGAATGCCGCCGGAATCCGGGCGGACGCGTCCGGCAATGCTGCGAATCAGCGTAGACTTGCCCGCGCCATTGGGGCCCAACAGGCCGAGGCAGGCGCGCTCGCGGACATCCAGGGACACGCCCGACACGGCGGTCAAATCACCGAAGCGTTTAACGACGGAATCGATGCGCAGGGGGATTGCGTGCATCGGAGAGGCCATGCAACGATGATACACGTACATGTTGACACCTGCTATATTCTTCGGCCACGGCAATCCCATGAACGCCGTGTTGCAGAACGGCTACACGGAGGCGTGGGCAGCCATGGGGCGCGAGATGCCGCGCCCGAAGGCGATCCTGTGTATATCGGCGCACTGGTTCGTGCCCGAGACGGGCGTCACTGTCGCCACCGCGCCCAGAACCATACACGACTTCGGCGGTTTTCCGCGCGAGCTGTACCAAGTGAACTACCCGTCGCCCGGCGATCCCGATCTGGCGCGGCAGGTGCAAGAGTTGCTGTTTCCGTTGCCCGTTACGCTGGATGAGAACTGGGGCTTGGATCATGGCACATGGTCGGTGCTGTGCCATGTCTATCCGAAAGCCGGCATCCCGGTGGTGCAGCTCAGCATCGACGAAACGCAGCCGCCCGGCTACCACTACGAGATTGGCCAGCGCCTGGCGCCGTTGCGCGAAGAGGGAGTGCTGATCGTGGGCAGCGGCAACCTGGTGCATAACCTGCACGCGTACGCATGGGGACGGCACATCTTGGAACCGTTCGATTGGGCCGTAAAGTTTGAGCAACAGGCGCGCGAGATGATTCTTGCGGGCGAGCATACGCCGCTCATCAATTACGAACGGCTGGGGCGCGAAGCGCGGCTGTCGATTCCTACACCGGACCACTATTTGCCGCTGCTCTACGTTATCGCATCGCGGCAGGCGGGGGAGGCGGTCAGCTTCCCGGTGGAAGGTGTCGATGGCGGGTCGATATCCATGCTCACGGTGAAAATTGGGTAGCAGGCTGAAGACCGCGCCTTATTATGTTCGATCGTCGCTGTCCGAATTGCGATAGGCCGTTGTCGTGCTTGGCGGCCGATGGTAAATCAGTCGCATGGCGCAAACTTGCCGTTATGTTTCTCAGAGAAGACCAAAACGGACAACCTTCGGCTTGCAATGATGCATGCGTTAATGATGTTTTGGCGGCATCTGCGAGCCGCTCGCACAAAACGATCAAGGTTTATTTGGATAGCCTGCCAGCAGAAAAAGGTCGGCAAGCTGGCGCGGCTACGTAAGACATTACAGGATGTGGGTTGCTTCCATTTCCACGACATACCTCCATTCAGATTGCGCCACAGTCGCGGAATGTGTCAAGCTCAGGCTGGCTAGTGCCTGCGCGGGTGCGGCGTGTGTACGTCTAAAACGCCCACGTCAGGCTGGTATAGCCTGTGTTCGCATGATAGCCCTGGTAAAACGATTCCAGGCCGAATTGTTCGTGATAGTTGTAATACTGCCAGCCCGCATTCCAGCGCAGCTTCTCGCGCAGGCGAATGGAGACGCGCGCCAGCGGCGCCTGGTAACTCAACGGGAACGTTTGCACAGGGGCAAAGATCAGCGTCGTAGGATCCGTGGCGCCGGCCGGCGCGGCGGCGCCGCGGCCATCGCCCGTATCCAGCGTGATCGTGTAGCCCGCGTAAAGGTCCACGCGCTTCGACACCACGAAGCGCGCCACGAGATTGGCCGCATGGATGTTACTGATGTAAATCTGATTGCTGGTCAAGGGGGAAACCGCCGCCAGCCCCGCGAAGAACGCAATGCCGGACAGCGAATCCAGATGCAGCTTCGAGTAACTGGCATCCAGCGTGAACCGGTCGCGCGGCGCCCACGATGCATTCGCGCTGTAGTCCCGCGCATGTGAGCTGTAACTGCTCAGGGTAACTGAATTGTTGTTGTAATTCTCCTTGTACATCGCATCCAGCGTCACCTTCTTGACGCGATACTCGAATCGCCCGTTCAGCGCAACGTAATTGCGCAGACTCACGGGAGCGAACGGCTGGTTCGCATGGCCTATTTCGCTTTCCAGGTTGATAGTCATGGCTTTCACGGGCTTGATCCGGAGGCCCAACAGCCCTTCCTGCAAAATGTTCACTTGCTCGTACATCGCGCCGCTGAGCGGTCCGGGAATCGCGTAGTCTTCGATATCCTCGATCCGGCGATCGAAGTAGTGATAGCCGCCGTAGAAGGAGAGCCAGGGCTTCACACGATAGTGCAGGTCAGTGGCGTTGGCGATGGTGCGCAAGCCCAGGTACCGGAAAGAAATGAAGTCGGATGTTTCGGTCGCCAGGTTGAACTGCTCGTAGTCGGATGTGCCATTGACGCGGGTGCTGTCGAATGATGTGTTGTTCACCAGGGTAAGCCGCGAAGTGGGAAAGACGCTGATGGAAAGGTCGCCTGTCAGCGACGGACGCGAGGCATCGCCGCCCACTGCCACCTGCTGGTTCTGCGCGCCCAAAGGTGTGACGCCGAACGCATTCTCATCCAGGATAAAGTTGCCCTTTCCCTCCACATAAGTCATACGGCCGTTCACCGCCAGGAGCTTACTGCTTTTGTTGAGATTGCCCAGCCAGTATGGGCTGGTGCCGCGATATGGCGCCGAGCGCTGAAACTGGGAGAGAGTAACTCCCGTGGACGGATTGTCTCCCGCCTCCAAGCCGTTCTCCTGATAACCGCTGTCGTCCTTGAAGAACACCCACGAGTGCAGCATTGTCAGCTTGAAGCCTGCCAGATCCACGTCTGCGCCCAAGCGGAATTCGTTCTGTTCGGTGCGCACGTTCTCGAACACGGGGAACTCATTGCCCGCCGTGCCGCAATAAATACTGCCATCGAAGCATAACTGCACCGTGGAGAGCGCCGGCCCGTCCTGCGTGTTGCGGCTGTAGCCCAGGTGAAACTGAATCTTCGATTGCGGCAGCAGCGTCAGATTGTGGTCCTGCATGTGGCGGCTGGTGTCCATGAAGTGCAGACCCGCCGCTACGGGCAGGCCGGGATTGAAGTAGTCGTCCAGCCGCCATAGCATGTCATAGCGATACATTTTGTTCTTTTCCACGCGCAGATTCACCGACTGATACGGATCGTTGCCCAAGCCAATGGTGGCGAGCACGATCTGGTCGAACCAGCGCCCATGGCCATCACGTGAGTTGATACTGAGATTGCTACTGAGCAGCCGTATGCCGTCGCCATAGTTCACATCGCTGCGATAGGTGCCGACGCTGCCCGCTACCGAGGCGAAGCGGTAGCCGGTTTCGAACGACTCCATCACGTTGTAGTCGCCCGTGTTATCGCCACGCGGGGAGCCGGCTTGGTCGGGGGAAGGGGATACTACCTGCTGCCCAAGAACTGCGTGCGCGAGGAGAAGGCCGATTAACAACCGGCCCGCAGGTTGGCAACCTGCCCCACATGGCGGAGAATCGTCGCGATAGAAATTGCGCATGGCCATCTCTTACCGAAAGAAATACGGGTCGCTGTTCGACCCGTGAATGCGCACGTGGCACAGCGTGCAGCGCTGATAGCGCGGGTCCAGCATGTTATGCGTGTCCGACAACGCCGGGATGCCGTTATTGCGCGTGCCGAAGTTGTCCGCGCCGTTATGGCAGCGCAGGCACAGCGTGAAGACCACCGGCCGCGCCAGCATTTTCGCGTTGGTCGATCCATGCGGCATGTGGCACACGCCGCAACCCTCCACGCGCACCGGGGGATGCTCGTAGGCGAACGGCCCGCCTTTATCCGCGTGGCATTTCAGGCAAGGCTCCCGATTGCCCTCCGCGCGCGTCACCATCGCGGACCCGTCCGCCATACCCCACGTGGGTGCGAACGTCCCATGCGGGTTGTGACAATCCGTGCAAGCCATGAAGCCCTCGTTCACGCGGTGTTTGAAGGGCATGGAAAACTGCGCGCGCACATCCGCATGGCAGCCGTAACATAGCTCGGCCTGCTTTTTCGCCAGCAGAAATTGTGCGGCAGGGGACTTGTGGATCGAGTGACAGTTGGTGCACACCACGTCCGCCAGCGAATGCTCCGAACGACGAATGTTGGCCTTCGAAAAATCCCGCGCGTGGCAGTTCAGGCAGGTGTTCAGGACAGCTTTAGGCTCCATCAGCGAGAAGGCGCGCGGGATGGTGGTCTTGCCGCCCCGGGCTTCCACGTGCGCCTTCCCCGGCCCGTGGCAGCTCTCGCATCCGGTGCGATCGGGCGGCTGGCCGCCGCTGACGAGACTTTTGTAATGTGGATTCTTGTAGAAGTTGAACCAGACGTCCGCGTGACAAGTCTTACATACCGTGCTGCCCACGTAGCCCTCCGCCGCCTTCAGCGCAGACACGGGCAGGCATGCGAGGCACGCGCATAATAAGAGCAACCGGCCGGACACACTCTCAATATAGGGGAAAAAACGCTAAACACATGCAAATTCTGCTTGCTCTACCCGTCCAGGCGGATGATCTTCTTCTGAATGGCGTACTGCACCAGTTGCGCCTTATTATGGATATCAAGCTTGCGCATCAGGTTGAATTTGTGCGCCTCAATGGTCTTCACACTGAGATTCAGTGTACAAGCTATCTCTTTTACCGAATTGCCTTCCGCCAGGAACTTAAGAATCTCCAGCTCGCGCCGCGTGAGAGTGTTGAACCGCGGCTGACGTGTAGCCGAATGCACCCGGCTGCGGAAATCGTCGACTAAATGCGTAAGCATTCGCGGACTCAGATAACTGCCGCCGCGGTGTACTTCCCCGATGGCCGACACCAGTTGCTCCGCCGGACTGTCTTTCAACAGGTAGCCGCTGGCCCCCGCTTCCATGGACTCCGCCAGGTAGTCTTCATCGTCGTACATAGTCAGGAACAGCACTTTGGTTTCGGGTCGGGCCTTGCGGATCTGGCGCGTGGCTTCGAAGCTGCTAAGCCCCGGCATGCTAATGTCCATTAGCACCACGTCGGGCCGGAGTTCCGCGGCTTGCGCGATTGCATCCGCCGCGTTGGCGGCCTCACCAACCACATCGAGGTCCGGTGTGGCGGAAAGCAGGGTTTTGATACCTTGCCGAAACAGCGTGTGATCGTCGGTCAAAAGCGTTCGAATTGCCATAGTCGTCTCACTGGCAGGCTGAAGCCTGCACTACCTAGCCGGAAATCGGCAATCGCATGGCAATCGTAGCGCCATGCCCAGGGCTGCTGCGGATCTCCAAGTGGCCGCCCAATAGGGCGACGCGCTCGCGCATGCCTTTCAACCCGAACGAGTTCGGCTGAGCCACCGCGCTATCCACCTCGAATCCGACGCCGTCATCCTTGACGTTCAGTTCCACTAATGTATCGGTGGATGTCAGCAGAAGGTTTACCCCCGAAGCCCTAGAGTGTTTGCCGATATTTTGATAACACTCCTGCACGACCCTGTAGATGGCGGTTGCGGTCTCGCTCGCCAGGCCGGCGGAACAAGGAGACAGCCTGATGCGCAGCTTAATAGGATACAGCTTCCGAAAACGCGCGCTTAGATGGCGGATGGCGGCGTTCAGTCCCAATTCCTCAACCGCCGTAGGATGCAGCGCGGCGATGATGCGGCGGATCTCAGCGATGATTCGCTCGGTTACGCCGCGCGCCTCGGCCAGTTTGGCCTGCATCTCCGGCGGCGCGCTTTTCTCGAGCATTTCCAGGTGCAGGCGCAGGAACAGCATGGATTGGCCGGCCTCGTCGTGCAATTCCCTGGCGATCCTACGGCGTTCCTCCTCTTCGGCCCGCAGAAGGTGGGCGGCCAGAGAGCGCACCTGCTGTTCGCGCGCCGCCAGATCGCGGAGCAGGCGGGCACGCTCCGCGGCGCGCAGGCACCGTTCCGCGAATGCGTTCAGCATGTCCAACTCGCGGGGCAGCCAGCGGTAGGGCGTCGGAAAACCGAATTGGATCAAGCCTGTCGGTCGCCCCCCCGCTAAAAAAGGAATAGACCAGTAGGATTGAAAGACGCCGCGCATGCCCTTGTCCAAGACCAACTCCCCGGCGCGGGCGCCGGCGGCGATATAGCAGGGCCGCGCCAGCCGCTTGAGCAGCTTTGCGGCGATGGGCGGATGGTCCGTGAGCGGGATGATGCGCCCGGCCTTTGCGCGGAACGTGCGGGTGAGGATGACGATGAAACGGCGGAGCAGATCGTCCAGGCCGGTGGAGTCCATCTCGGCGCGCAGCAAGCCATAGAAGGCTTGCGTTTCGGCTTCGCGCACCTGATAGTAAGCGTTGTTGACGGCCAACAGCGTGCCGAAATGCAGTTGCCGGCGCACGGCTTGGAGCGGCGCATTCTGCCGCGGGAGAGCCTTGGCCGGCAGGCAGTCGATCTCGCGGTCGTATTCGCGCAGCGCCTCTACCACCTCCATGGGCGCGACGTTCAGCTTGGCCAAGCGGCGGCTGTTGTAGGCCACCTGCTCGAAGAAATCGGCAAGTGGACGGCCGGCGGAAAGCAGATGGGCCGCCGCTCCCGAAGTGATCAGGGATACGGCTTTGAGTTGCCGAGCGTCGCACATCCCCGCGGGCTGGACGGCTTTCAGGCGACGCCGCAGAGCCGCGTCCAGGCGCGGCAAGTGCGGTTCGATGCGGCGGGCGAAGAGCGCCAATTGTCCGGCCAAGGGCTCGCCGAACATGCCGGCAGTGTGCGCGGGATGAGATTGTGCCAATAGTACAGGTGGCGGGAGACGCGGAATGTTCTCGCAATCCTGCCAGCGGGCCGTTTCCCGGCCGCGAAGTGCAGCGGGCTGGAACGTCTTCATCCATCTGCCGGACCATCGCCATGCCAGCGGAACTGGCGAGGCCGATCCCGAGCGCAAGGGCGAGGCTTGGCAGGACCCAACCGAGAAGCGGTTCAGCGCTCGGGGTACTGTACCTCTCAGTGAAGCCCTCCCACGAGAAACGATGATAAACTTGAGACGATCTTTTCCAAGGGCCGAATTGGGACCTCCAAAATGAAGCAGGCAATCTCTGCGTTGCGTAGTCTGGTAGCGGAGCCGCGCTCCGGCAGGAGGACGTTTGCAGGAACGGGTCTTGTTTGCCTCTGCTTCCTTCTTGCCGCGGGTACGCCCGCGCAGCAGACGAAGAGTGCCGGAACACGGGACGGCGGCACACCCACCTTCACTACGTTCGACGCTCCGGGCGCGGGCACTGCCAATGCCCAGGGTACTTTCGCCCAGAGCATCAACGAGGGGGCCATAGCTGGATTCTACATTGACGGGAGCGGCGTGTATCACGGTTTCGTGCGTGCCGCCGGCGGCACGATAACCACGTTCGATGCGCCCGGCGCAGGCACGGCGGCCGGCCAGGGCACATACGCCCATAGCATCAATACGGCGGGAGTTATCGCAGGATACTACGCGGACACGAGTAACGTCGATCACGGCTTCTTGAGAGCCGCCGATGGCGCCACAACCACGTTCGATGCGCCGGGCGCAAGCACGGCGGCCGGTCAGGGCACTTATGCCTATGGCATCAACACGGCGGGCTCTGTAACGGGGTTCTACCAGGACACGTTTAGTAACAATAATGGCTTCGTACGCGCCGCCAGCGGGGCTATAACCGCCTTCAACGTTC
Source organism: Bryobacteraceae bacterium (assembly GCA_035602155.1). Lineage (GTDB taxonomy): Bacteria > Acidobacteriota > Terriglobia > Bryobacterales > Bryobacteraceae > Bog-159. The sequence goes on from DATNMW010000430.1 coordinate 23,928, forward strand.
CCTTTTCAGACACGCAAACCCTCCCCTTTAGCATCAACGCGCGCGGGGTTATCGCGGGCTACTATATCGCAAGCCAGATTATTCACGGTTTCGTGCGCACCTCCGGTGGCGCCGTTACCATTTTCGATGCCCCAAACGCAGGCGCAGATCCCGGTATGGGAACCTTTGCCTTTTGCATAAATAACCTAGGGGCTATTGTGGGAAGCTACAATGGCGGCGGGGTGCCTGCACGCAACGGCTTCATGCGTCATGCCAGCGACGTCATCGATACGTTCGGCGCTCAGGGCGCAAGCGCCGGCACCTACGCCCAGAGCATCGACGATACGGGAGACATCACGGGACACTTCTGCGACACCTCGTGCCACGGCTTCGTACGCGGCGCCGGTGGCTCAATGAACAGATTCGACGTTCCGGGGGCAGGTGCGGGAAGCGGCCAGGGCACTTATTCCGAGAGCATCGGCCAGATGGGGGCTGTCACGGGATATTATTCCGACGCGAATAATGTTTATCACGGTTTCCTTCGGACGCCATGAGGCCGGTAGGCGAAACCGCCTGCCCCACCCGGCTTGAGCACCGTCTACCTGGGCGCGGAGGCACGCAAGAGCGCGGCGATATCGTCAAAGCCGTTGGCCATCGCGCCGTCCAGAGCCGTGGCGCCGGCCTTGGTTCGAGCGCCGGCATCCGCTCCACGCGCCAGCAGCAGTTCCACTACTTCGCGGCGGCCCCAGGAAGCCGCGTTGTAAAGCGGTGTCGCGCCCGAGCCGTCGCGTGCGTCGATATCCGCGCCGCGATCGAGCAGCAATGCCACCATCTCGGGATGCCCGCCCAGCGCGGCGTCATGCAGCGGCGTGACGCCCGTGGAGTTTTTCTGGTTGATGCGCGCCCCATGATCCAGCAGGATGCGGGCGATTTCGGCGTAGCCTTTCAGGGCGGCGTCCGACAGCGGCGGAGACCCCTCCCGGTTGTGCGCGTTGACGTCCGCGCCCTTGCTGGCCAGCAACTCCACCATATCGGCCTGGCCTTTCAGCACGGCTTCATCCAGCAGTGTAAAGCCGGGTTGATCCTTTTTGGCCAGGGTCGCGCCGTGCTGCATCAGCAGATCTACGACCGCGGCGTGCCGGTAGCGCGAGGCGTTTTCAAGCGGGGAGGCGCCCGAGTTGTCGCGCGCGTTTACGTCGGCGCCGCGCGCGAGGAGCAACTCGACCACTTCCGCGTACCCTTTGGCGGCCGCTTCATTGAGCGGGGTTGCGCCAGTCTCCGGGTTGCGCGCGTCGATCCCCGCGCCTTTGTCGAGCAGCAGCGCGGCGACCCCGCGATAGCCCTTCCAACAGGCCTCGTCGAGCGGCGCCGCGCCCGATTTGTCGCGCGCGCCGACGTTCGCGCCGTGCGCCAGCAGCAGGGCGGCCATATCCCTATAGCCGCGGGTGGCCGCCAGGTGCAGCGCCCTCGCGCCCGAGCGGTCCCCGGCATCCACGGCCGCGCCACGCACCAGGAGTAGCTCGGCGACATCCCTGTTATCCTTAATTACCGCGAAGTCCAACGGTGTGGATCCGGCTTCCAAATGGCGCGCGTTTACATCCGCCCCGTGCGCGATCAGCACAGCGGCGATTTCCCGGTTGCCGGTCCAGGCCGCGTCGTGCAGAGCGGTCGCACCCAGCGTATCGCGTGCGTTCACATCCGTTCCCGAAGCCAGCAGCGCGCGCACTTGTTCTAAATTTCCGGATGTGACCGCCTCGTGCAAATCGGCCGCCTGCGCGATGGCGGCGCAAAGCAGTACGCAGGCGAAACCGCCCGCGCCACCGGAGCGCACCCCGCTAACCAACTGGGCGCGCATCGGTGAACCCCACATATTGCACTTCCTCCTCCAGCTCCACCGCGAACTGGCGGCGCACACGGGCCTTCAGATCCTCGATCAACGCGCGTAGGTCCGCGGCAGAGCCGCCGCCGGAGTTGTAGATCAGGTTGGCATGATAACCGGCCACGTGGATATCGCCTCGCGACATGCCCTTGGCGCCCGCCTGTTCCAGGAAATATGCGGCTGGCACCTTGCCTTCGCGAATCACCGTGGGGGGAATCGCGGCGGCCACCGCGGGCGGCAATTCGGTCCACAGAAAATTCTTGAAGATGCTGCCCGCGCACTTCATGGTAATGGGGAACTTCTCGTTGCGCACTTTCAGGATGTCATCCGCCGTTTTGCGCAGGGCGGGGGCGTTCGCGGGCGTCAGGTGCAACTCGGTCGAGAAGACGATCCAGTCTTTGTGGCGTTTGAAAACGCTCTCGCGATAATGGAATTCGCACTCGGCGTTGTCGAACATGCGCACGCGCTCGCCATCGAAGAAGCGCACCGCGCGCACGCGCTCCGAAATGGAGTGGCCGTAGGCGCCGGCATTGCCATATACGGCCGCACCCACAGAGCCGGGAATTCCGGCGAGAGTTTCGATACCTTGCAGCCCATGGCCGATCGAGAAGTCCACCAGATCCTGCAACACCGCGCCGGCATCGCACTGCACGCGGTCGCCCGCCGCCAGTATGCGCCGCGCCACGAAGCGCAGCATGATGCCGCGGAAACCCAGATCGGATACGACGAGGTTGGTGCCCCCGCCCATCACCATATAGTCGCGGCCGCTGGTTCGCGCCACCGCCAGCGCCTGAATAAAGGATTCCACGCTCTCGGTTTCGGCATAGATATCGGCCGGGCCGCCGATGGCAAATCGGGTGTACGCGGAAAGCCGCGCGTCGCGGGAAACGGTTAAATTAGGTATTTCGGACAGGCGCGCGAGCGTGAGGTCCATCGATTCAATTATAGGAGGCAGCTATGCGGCTCGGGTTTCCGGGCTTTCCGCCCGAGGCCATCGCCTTTTTCCGCGGCCTGGCGCGCCACAACGCGCGCGAATGGTTCCAACCGCGCAAGACCGTCTACGACGAAAAGGTGAAGGCGCCCATGGTGCAGTTGGTCACTGAGTTGAACCGGGCCATGATCGACTTCGCGCCCGGCTATGTCGCCGATGCACCCAAGGCCGTCTATCGCATCTATCGCGACACGCGCTTCAGTCCGGACAAGACGCCATACAAGACGCAGATCGCGGCGTCGTTCCCGCGGCGCGGCATGGAGAAGTACGGAGCCGCGGGATATTATTTCGCGATTTCGCACAAGGGCGCGGATGTGGGCGGCGGCATCTATATGCCTACGCCGGAGACGCTGCTGGCGGTGCGTATGCACATAGCCGAACAGCACGCGCAGTTCCGGCAACTGGCGGCATCTCGCGGCGTCAAGCGGCTGCTCGGCGCGATGCAGGGCGAACGGCTTTCGCGGGTGCCCAAGGGCTTCTCCTCCGAACATCCCGCGGCGGACCTGCTGCGCTTCAAGCAATTCCTGCTGTTCACCACGCTGGACGCCGCCATCGTAACGACGCCGAAGCTGTTCGTCGAATTGGAAAAACGCTTTCGGGCGATGACGCCCTTTCTGGAGTTTCTGAACGCGCCTTTGGCGGGAAAGCGGTGCGGCGGATAGGAGGAGCCGCTATGAAGGGCCGTCTACCGCCGCCGCGTGCCCTCACTACTGGGATCCCGTGAGGGAGTCGATCAGGTTCGGACCGTCGAAACTGCCCCATCCGGTCACCAGATCGTAGCCGGCGACTGCGGAATACTTGCCGTTGCTGCCGCCGACGATGTCGTGGAAATCGCTGCCGTAAATCGGTTTCAAACCGATTCGATAGATGGTGGGGTTGAGAAAGCCGACCGTAGCTCCGCCGTTGGCGATGGACTGCTGGTTCACCATGGCGGTGAAACCGGCCCATTGCGGCGCGGCGTAGCTGGTTCCGCCATTTCCTCCACTGCATGACCCGTCGTAGCAACTGTATTGGTTGGTGTTCGCTTCCGCCGCAACGTCCGGAATATTGCGCAAGGTGGTCGATCCGTCATTGGACGCGGTGATCACGCCCGCCAACTGCTGATAGCCGGGAATCGGAATGTTGTTTTTGGAGGGGCCGCCGGCGCTGCCGTTCCAGCCGGTTTCCGATGCCCATGACCCGCCTGGGCCGTTGGTTGTCAAATCCGTGCCGCCGACGGAGATAACATATGGATCGTCCGCCGGCCAGACGGAGTCGCCCGGAGTGCTGGAACCATCGTCGCCACTAGCCACGAACAGACTCTGCCCCTGGGCCGCGAATTCCTTGAAGATCGGGTCGAGGCTGCTCTCGTTATCGGTCCATCCCCAGGAACAGCTCAGTTGCTTGGACGTGTTGTCCGACGCCATCCGGCCAAAAATCGAGACATCGTTGCTGCCCACGTAAACAACGACCTGGCTCAGGCCAGGGGCCATGGAGATAGCCATTTCGATGTCCAAGGCCTGTTCGCTATCGTCGCACTCCGAAGGCGGACACTGCAATGGCGCCCCATTCACCCGCACACCTACAACGGGCACGTTCAGCGGCTGGTTCAGGTTTTGGAAGTAAAGCTGGACATCGCTGATTTCATATCCGGCAAACTCGAACAACCCGACCGACTGGCCAGCGCCCGTGAGCGGGCCGGAACCATAGTAGGCCGTTCGCATATCGCTCCCGATGAATTGGCCGTGGGGGCCGGAACCGGTCGCTTTTCCTTCCGGCGATTGGGAAGTCTTTATGTTTTTCGGCCGCGGAACAGTGAAGTTGTCCAAACCGGAGATATGCAAGACCGGAACCGCCAGGTCGAGGGTGGGCTCCCGGTCCGGCGCGTAAAACGTCCGATTCCCTGAGGGGTGCCGATAGACGCCCATAGTCACGTGGAAGGCTTTCTCGATGTTGGCCACCGGCCCCTCGATATCTATGACCAATCGATTAGCCCGGGTTTCCGTCACCGTCAGTCCATTCGCCTCCGCGAAACGGACAACTGCGTCATGATCTTCCGGAGCCGGGCCGAACCGCCCGGCAAACTCCTCCACGCTGAGATACCGGCGGTAGTTGGCGCTCTGGGGATCGTAGATCTGCCGCAACAGATCGTCGAGATCGGCCTCATTGCGCAGCGGCAAGGAAACCGCCAGACTCATACGCTGTGAGCTCTGAAGCCCGCCAAGCAGGGGGGCTTGGCCATTGACCACCGCCGGAGGCACATGCGGCGTCAACGTGCGGCGCGGCTGCGCCTGGCCCAACGCCGTGAAAAAAAGCGCACCCGCAAACAATGCCGCGGACAACCGCCGCAACGTAACGATTCCCGACATCTTGTTCATTTGGTTCATCTCCGATATCGTTGACTGCCCGCTAGCCGGAACTCCCCCCGGCCTGCGGCACGAAGGAGACCCAGGGACAAGAGTCTAACACGAATCGACCCTTCTGATGCTGCCCCGAATTGGCTGGTGGGGTGCGTAACCGAATGGGGGGGGGCGTGTGTCAGTCTGGCATAGAGTGGCTTGTGGCGCAGGCGTCCACGCCTGCA
>DATNMW010000431.1:0-22738 GCA_035602155.1 Bryobacteraceae bacterium
CAAGAGCCGGGCGTGCCGCACTCAGGACGACGCGCTGGTGGAGGGCAAGAACGGCGCCGTGGTGCGCAAGCGCATGGGTTACGGATACATCGCCGGCGAGCACGCCGAGGCGATTGCGAGGTTTTATGCGCAGCAGTTGAATCTTGGCGGATCTGGAACGAAAGGCGATGACGACGACGATTGTCTCTTGAACCCAAAAAACAAAGAAAGGAAGTCGGCGCTACGCGGCCTCCTCATTCTTTATGCCGCTCTCCCTCCGGTCGAGTGGAACCGACCTCATGCTCATGGCCGAAGAGTTCAAGAAGCGAGGCATGAGCGCCGCGGAGTTTGCGCGCGTAGACTCGGCGTACCAACCAACCATCACCGGCATTTTGGATGGAAAGAGCTCCATTACCGGAGATACGTCGTTTCGCTTGGCGCATCTCTCTGGCACCAGTGCGGAATTCTGGCTTAACCTGCAGAGCCTTTTCGAACTCCGCACCGTTCGGAAGAGAGTGGGGAATTCACTCAACGCTCTTCCCAGGGTGAAGCGCGCCGAACGAGATCCCGCATGAGTTACTTCGCATTCCAAGAGGGCGCCTGAAAGGCGGCTGCGGGCAAGATTGCCCGCCCTCCAAACGACGGCCTCGGCGCCGAAACTTATGCGTAGTGCGCACGTCTAATTATGTTGCTATGCTGGGCAACTGCATCAACGGGGAAAGAACATTATGGGCCTACGATGTTTCTTACGCCTGCCTTTGCTGTGGACTTCGCTCGTCTTTCCGCTCGTCGCCAGCGATCCCACGGGCACCATCACCGGAACGGTGACCGACGCTAGCGGAGGCGTCGTCCCTACAGCGCGCGTGACGGTGAGCAACACGGCGACCAACGCCGCCCGCGAAGCGGTTACGAATGACGACGGCGATTTCACGGTCGCCTTGCTGCCGCCGGGGCATTACCGTGTATCCGTAGAAAGGGATGGCTTTCGCAGAGCCGTTCTGGCCGATGTCGGCTTGGACGTGGAGCAGACCGCGCGCGTCGATTTCACCTTGCAGGTGGGCAGCCGGACCGAGGAGGTTACGGTAAAAGACACGCCGCCGATCATCCAGACCGACACGTCCACGCTAGGACAGGTAATCGACGGCCGCCTGGTACACGAGTTGCCCCTGAACGAGCGCAATTTCCTGGCGTTTTCTTTGCTGGCGCCGGGCAGCCAGTTGCCGGTCGAGGGATCCCAGAATTCCACGCAAGGCGGCGCGGTGAGCGTCAACGGCGCGCGGGAGCAGTCCAACAACTTCCTGCTGGAGGGCGTCGATAACAACGACCCGTACATTAACCAATACGTCGCGCTGCCCTCGATCGATGCTATTCAGGAGTTCAAGGTGCAGTCCAGCGACTATTCGGCGGAATACGGGCGCAGCGGCGGCGCCCAGATCAACGTAATCCTGAAGAGCGGCTCGAACCAGTTCCACGGCGGACTCTTCGAGTTCCTGCGCAACCGGAACCTGGACGCTAAGAATTTCTTCGATTTCCCCTCATGTACGCCCGATTCGGTAGCGGGCGCCTGCGGCCCCATCCCGGAGCTCGACCGCAATCAGTTCGGAGCCACCTTCGGCGGCCCCATCCGCAAAGATAAGACCTTCTTCTTTGTTTCGTACGAGAGTCTGCGCCTGCGGCAGGCCACCACCCGCGAAGCCACGGTGCCGTCACAAGCGCAGTTGTCGGAGATCACGGGATTGCTGTCCGGTGTCGGAATTCCGCTGAACCCGGCGGGCCAGGCCATTCTTAATCTGTATCCCGCGGCGAATGTGGGGTCCGACCTGTCGAATTCAAACACATTTGTTTCCGCGCCCGTGATTCGGAATACGGAGAACCTCGGTCTGGTGAAAGTGGACCACCACGCGGGGCCGAACGACACGCTATCGGCGCACTGGGCGATCTTCGACGAAGATCGCTTCAATCCGTTCGACCCGGTGAATGCGTTTACCAATCTGCCCGGTTACGGCAGCTACACGCTCAATGACGGCCAAAACGGCGGACTGAGTTGGACGCACGTGTTCACCTCGGCCGAGATCAACGAGCTGCGCCTGGGATATAACCGCATGCAGGCGGGCGCCTTACAGCAAAGCTACGGCCACAATGAGAGCGCCGCATTGGGGTTTCCGGACGTTCTGACGAATCCGGTGGATCTGGGATATCCGGAGGTCAATCTTCTCGGATTCGACGGGATCGGCGAGCCGCTCAACTATCCGCAAGACCGCCACGATACGACAATCGATGTTTCCGACAACTTGTCCTGGGTCAAGGGACGCAACCAGTTCAAGTTCGGTGCGGACATCCGCAACATCCAGATCGACAATTATCTCGATTTCGTGGCGCGCGGCGATTTCTTCTTCGAGGCCGGCACGGAGGACGGGATGGCCGGAACTCCGCTGGAGGCGTTGGCGCAGTTGGCGGTGGGCATACCGGACTATGCGGTTGGGGTGTCGGGCAATACGTTCAACACGGTACGCAGCACGGGCATGAACTACTACATCCAGGACGATATTCACGTGGTGCCGCGCTTGCTGCTGAACGTAGGCATGCGGTATGAATACAACAGCCCCGGAGTGGAAGATCACAACCGCTACAGCGTGCCCGATCTGAGCGCGAATTCCGCCACCTGCACACCGGTACCCGACTGCCAGTTCATCCTGGCCGGCACGGACGGAGTTCCGCGCGCCACTTACAACCCGACGCGTACCGATTTCGCCCCGCGCATTGGGGTTGCCTGGCGGCCTATGAAGTCCGAGCGCTGGGTGGTGCGCTCGGCCTATGGCATCTTCTACGATGTGGGCATTTTCAATATCAACGTGTTTCCGCGCTTCAACCCGCCGTTTTACGATCTCGCCTATTACGCCAATAGCGGCTCGGATACCATCCAGAATATTCTCAGCCAGCCGGCCAATGCGGTGGTGGAGCCGAACATGATCGCGCGCAACTTCCGCGACGCGTACATGCAGCAATGGAACGTAGACCTGCAATACGAAATCAAGCCCAACTGGATGGTCGATCTGGCGTACGTAGGGTCCAAGGGCACGCACCTGGCGGACGTGCGCGATCTAAACCAGGTGAATCCGGCCACCGGCCTGGCGCCATACCCGCAGTTCTCTTCCATTCTTTACGTAGAGTCGGCAGCCGCCAGTTCGTACAACTCCATGCAGTTCCGCTCCGAGAGGCGCGTAGCCGAAGGCCTCACTTTTCTGGCGGCATATACGTTCTCGAAGTCGATTGACGACGTTTCGTCCGTGTTGGGGGGCAGCGTGGGGTCGGGTCTGCCGCAGAACTCATACGATCCGCAGGCCGACCGCGGACTTTCCGATTTCAACGTCAAGCACCGGCTGGTGGTGAGCTCGGTTTACGATTTGCCGTTCGGCCGCAAATGGATCACGCAGCCGGGATGGCGCAGGGGCCTGTTGGGCAACTGGCAGGCGGCGGGGATCCTGACGGCGCAGACTGGGTCGCCATTCACGGTGAACCTGGCCGCTTCGCAAACCGGGTCGGCGGTCGCCGCTTTTGGCAATCCCTACCGGCCGGATGTGATCTCCAACCCTTACGTGGCCGGTCCGGTAATGGCGAACCCCAACCCCGCCTGCCATACTACGATCTCGCAGGGCGGGCTGGCGGCCGACGCGGTGGACCAGCCCGGGAGTTGGTTCAATGCCTGCGCTTTCGTGCAGCCGCCGGCAGGGCAGTTTGGCGATGCCGGCCGCAATATCATGACCGGGCCGGGACTGGAGAACGTGGATTTCTCGATGTACAAGAACATTATCCTGCGAAGGGAGAGTCATCGTTTGCAGCTCCGCGCGGAGGCCTTCAATTTATTCAATCACCCGAACTTCGATATCCCGAATCATGTATTTGGCGATCCGAATTTCGGGCTGGTGCAATCGGAGAACGCTTATGGGAATAAGCCGCCGCGGCAGGTTCAGTTGGGGTTGAAGTATATTTTCTGAGGTGGCGGCATCCAAAGGGGGAGGGTCGTTGCCAATTCCTTGGTTGTACCCGAGACAAGATCCTGGAGGAGTTTTCGCAGGGTGAAGGAGGGCAAGCTCGCGGAAGGTGAAATTGGGGGCTTTCTACGATGCGTTAAGGTGTGCCAAGCCCGTGCGCCTGCGCCACCGTTCCGCGCGCTTGATTGTATCTGGTCATCAGCCTTGCAAGAGTGAACTTGGCCCATCAACTGTCCGCTTGTCGCCACGCGCGGTTATTTGCGTCATTATGGCGCGGCCGGCGGACAGCGCGTGGCCGGCAGCCAGGATCTTTACCGCATCGGCACTGTCATCGAAAGCCCTCACCCCCGCCGTGCTGGATTTCCTCGAATCCACACAGGCCCCCGCACGATTATTTTCCCCTAGTCTGGTCAAGACGCGCGATAATGAATTCGTGTACCTCCCGAGGGCCTTCGCGCAGCAACCACTATTCCAGGCTGCAGTAGCACGGGCGGCCCAGCGGCTTGTGCCGGATGTTGTCGACGTCATACCCACTCTGGGAGATGACTGGCGTGGCGAGCCGGCCGTTTTCTTCATGGTCATTCTCGCCGATGCCGCCAGCCGACGGGACCGGCTTTTGAGGGTCACCAATCATGTGTCGACTTTCATCGTTCAGGAAGTTCGACCGCTGGAGCAATGGGGTGTTCTGCCCTACTTCAATTTCCGTAGCCAGTCGGAGCATGCCAGCATCAACCAGCATGCCTTGGCCTCCTAGATGGCATTTGCGGACGACCTTCTTGCTCTCGCTCAAGACATCGCCGATCTTCCATCCGAGGCGCGTCGCCAAGCTAATCTGCGGAGATCTGTTTCGACCGCCTACTATGCGCTCTTCCATTTGCTGATTTCAGAAGCGACGTTGAATTGGGCACGTCCGGAACTTCGGCCGACGCTCGGGCGCCTGTTCGACCACGGCCCGATGTGCTCTGCCTCCGAAAAGAAGGGCGCCGAACTGAATGCATACTTAGGCGGTAATCCTCCTGAGAGTCCGGAACGAACGGTGGCCCAACATCTCCTGACCGTCTCCACGACCTTCGTTCAGGCCCAACAAAGAAGAGTCGATGCGGACTACAACATGGGCAGGGAAGTCACCGAGGCCCTAACCCAGATCGAATCCGTGACGGAATCGTTCAAGAGATGGAACATCATCCGCGATGAAGCGACCGCGCAGGCTTATCTTCTTTCCATGCTGGGCAGTAGGGATCGTCGGGAGAAGAAGGGTAATCCTCCGAAGCAGACGAAGCCGCGCAGGAGTATGCGGCAACCTCCAATCGCGTAATCGTCACGGGCGAAACGAGGTCGACGTACACGATCCATCCGACCATAGCCCGGTCTTCGGCGCATAATATCTAAGGAACCCCCTAACTCATGAAAATCCGTAAAGCGGTGATCACAGCCGCAGGACCCACCCAGCGCAGCCTGCCCCTGCAAACCCTCATCGACCGCGACGGCGTCGAAAAGCCGGTCCTCCGCATCATCGTCGATGAAGCCCTGCGCGCCGGTATCGAAGAGATCGCCATCGTGGTCTCGCCCGGCGACGAAGTTTCCTACGCGCGCGTAGCCGGCGATCATGCCGGCCGCCTCCGCTTCGTCCCGCAGCCCGAACCGCTGGGCTACGGCCACGCCGTTCTGTGCGCGCGCGATTTCATCGGCCGGGACCCCTTTCTGCACCTGGTCGGCGACCATCTTTATATCAGCCGCACCGAAAAGGGCTGCGCGCAGCAATTGGTGGAGGTGGCCGAAGCCCACGGCTGCGCCGTCTCCGCCGTGCAGTCCACGCGCGAAAACCTGCTGCCGCATTATGGCGCGGCCGGCGGACAGCGCGTGGCCGGCAGCCAGGATCTCTACCGCATCGACACCGTGATCGAAAAACCCACGCCCACCGAAGCCGAACAGCGCCTGGTGGTCCCCGGCCTGCGCGCCGGACATTATCTTTGCTTTTTCGGCATGCATGTCCTGACGCCCACCGTGATGGATTTCCTCGCGCCGCGCGTCAGTCTTTCCGCCGCCCTTGCCGAACTTGCGCGCCGCGAGCAATACCTCGCGCTCGAGCGCGCGAACCGCCGCTACGATATCGGGGTGCGTTACGGCCTGCTTACCGCGCAACTTGCTTTGTCGCTCAGCGGGCGCGATCGCGATGAAGTGCTGTCCCAACTAGTCGGATTGCTGGCCACCGCATGAGCCAACTCACCGGCATCGTCACTGCGGCCGATCCCGCGCTCCGCAATCGCTCGCTGGACGCCTTTTGCCGCGCCGCCAGCCTCGTGGATCTCCAAGCCGAAGCCGCCGCCCTCGACCAATTCCGCCGCGCGAGCGGCAATCTCTACGAACGCGTGCGCGCGCTTTTCTTCCTCTACGCCATCCATCGCTTCCACCTGCCATTCAAGCCGGGCATGCGCGCCCAGGGCTTGATTCCGTTCCGAGGTTATGAACATCTGCTCCATCGCCGTTTTGAAGAAGCTATCGAAATCTTCCTGGCGGCGCAATCCGCAAGCCGCCCCAGCGCCGCCATCTCCAGCGCGCTGGCCGCCGCTTACCACGGCCTGGCCTTCCAGACCCTTGCCGGACAGGTCCGCCGTAGCGTGCGCACGGTGCGCGGCAACCAGTGGATGTTCCGCACCGGCCACCCCGCCGACTATCCGCTGCGGCTCCGCCCCGAGCTTCTTGCCCAGTCCGGCGGCCTCTTCCCCATCCTTCGCGAAACCACCCCCGTCCGCATGGACCTGACTCACAGCGGCTGGAGCGACATCTTTTTCCTGGGCATGGATTTTCCCGAAGGCGCGCGTGTGCTGAACGTCTCCATCGACCTCGCGGTGCGCGGCGCCGGCGCCCCCAAGCCGCCCGTGGAAGCCTGGTTCCGGATCATCGACGCGCCCATTCTGCGCCTCTCGAGCGTCGATCTGCAAGCCTCCGCCGAAATTACCACGCTCGCGGAAGTCTTCGATTTCGCGCGCGACTATCTCGGTTTGCTGAAAGCCGCGGTGATCGCTTCGGGCATTGTGCCGCCCGGCATGGAGGGCGCGGGCCAGCCGCTGGCCGACGTGCTGGCGGCCCTCACGGGGCGCCCCGGCCACGGGATCGAAATCGTCAGCCGCGTGAACGACATCCCCAAAGGCTCGCGCCTGGCCGTCTCGACCAACCTGCTGGCCTCGTTGATTGCGGTCTGCATGCGCGCCACCGGACAAGCCCACGCGCTCACCGGTCAGTTGACCGAAACCGACCGCCGCCTGGCGGCCGCGCGCGCAATTCTCGGCGAATGGCTGGGCGGCTCCGGCGGCGGCTGGCAGGATTCCGGTGGCTTGTGGCCCGCCATCAAGTTGATCGAAGGCGTCCCGGCTGCGGAGGGCGATTCGGAATTCGGTATCAGCCGCGGCTGCCTGCTGCCCCGCCATCGCATTCTTGGCACGGATGAAGTGTCCGCCGAGACGCGCCGCCGTCTGCAAGCGAGCCTGGTGCTGGTGCATGGCGGCATGGCGCAGGACGTCGGGCCTATTCTTGAAATGGTCACCGAGAAGTACCTCCTACGCTCGGAGGCCGAGTGGCAGGGCCGCCAGCAGGCCATTCGCACGCTCGACGAAATCCTGGGGCGCCTGCGCGCGGGCGATGTGGCGGCCATCGGCGCGGCCACCCAGCGCAACTTTGAAGGTCCCATTCAAACGATCATTCCGTGGGCTACCAACCTCTACACCGAGACGCTGATTCGCCGCGCGCGCGACGAGATGGGCGTGGGTTTCTGGGGCTTCTGGATGCTGGGCGGCATGTCCGGCGGCGGCATGGGCTTCATCTTCGACCCCACCGTGAAGCCACGCGCCGAGGAGCGCCTGGCAGCCATCATGCACGAAACCAAGCACCGCCTGGAGCGCGCCGTGCCCTTCGCCATGGATCCCGTGGTTTACGATTTTGCCATCAACGAGCGCGGTACCCACGCCGATCTCCTGGCCGGACCGAACGCCCTGATGCCGCCCGGCTACTACACGCTAGCCGTCCCCGCACTGTTGCGCACCGAGACGCGCTTACTTTCGGCCGCCCGCCGCGCCGAGCTGGATCGTTTCGCCGCCGCCTGCCGCACCGCTCCGGAGCTATCCGGAATGGTGCAGAACCTGTTCGATCACATGCTGCCGCGCGCCGCACACGACGGCGGCGATCCCTCCCAGAGCCTCGAAGCGTTGCTTGATCGTCATGGCTTCGACCGCGTGCAGCATGAACAGATACAGGCCGATCTGCGCAGCGGGCGCATCGGGCTGGCGCAGAACCGGCTGCCCGCCACCAGCCGGATCGAAGACGTGGCGCCGCATCATGATTCCGAAGCCCTGGTGGACGCCACCGCCGGCTTGCCCGCGCGCTATCGTGAAACCGGGATGCAGGCGCTGACCGATGGCATGGCCGCAGTGGTCACGTTCGCGGGCGGCGCGGGCAGCCGCTGGACCAAGGGCGCGGGCGTGGTGAAGGCGCTGCATCCGTTCTCGAAGATTGCCGGCCGCCATCGCAACTTCATCGAAGCGCACCTGGCGAAAAGCCGCCGCACCAGCCGCATCGCCGGCCTGCCGCTGCCGCACGTCATCACCACCAGCTATCTCACGCACGATGCCATAGCCCATTGGGCAACTGTTACCGAGCCGCGACCGTCAAGGAGCGGTCCCATCTATCCCGGACCGCTGCTGCTTTCGCCAGGACGCCACATCGGCCTGCGCCTGGTTCCCATGGTGCGCGACCTGCGCTTCGCCTGGGAAGAGATGCCACAGCAGTTACTCGACGACCAAGCACAGAAGGTGCGCGAAAGCCTGCACGCGAGCCTCATCGCCTGGGCGCAGCAAGCCGGCGAGGCCGCCAATTACACCGCCAACCTGCCTATGCAATGCCTCCACCCTGTCGGTCACTGGTACGAGCTTCCCAACCTGTTCCGCAACGGCGTGCTGGCGCGCTTGCTGGAGGAGCGACCGCGCCTGCGCTATCTGATGCTGCATAACATCGACACGCTGGGCGCGGATCTCGCCCCCGACTTACTCGGACTGCACATCGAATCCGGCGCGGCACTGACCACCGAAGTGATCGCCCGCCAGCTCGACGACCGCGGCGGCGGCCTCGCCCGCGTGGACGGCCGCGTGCGTCTGGTTGAGGGCCTGGCGCTGCCCGACGAGCGCGTCGAATTCCATCTTTCTTACTACAATTCAGCGACTTACTGGGTCGACATAGATCGCCTGCTGCAGGTCTTCTCACTGACTCGCGCGGATCTTGCGAATCATGATAAGGTGGCCGCCGCGGTTCGCGCCATGTCCGCCCGCATGCCCGCCTACATCACGCTGAAGGACGTGAAGAAACGGTGGGGCAAAGGCCAGGAAGATATCTACCCGGTAGCCCAATTCGAAAAGTTGTGGGGCGACATGACGGCGCTGCCCGAACTGGATTGCCGGTTTGTAGCTGTGCCCCGCAACCGTGGCCAGCAGCTCAAGGAGCCGGCCCAGCTCGATGGCTGGCTGCGCGACGGCTCGGCCGCATATTTGGAGTCGTTAGGCGACTGGTGAGCCCGTTCTGCACGCAAGCCGGACACACCGGCCCACTGACGCCACCGAACCGGGCGGGCCTGCGCCTTACGCCGATATAGTGGCAGGCAATCCCGCGTGCCAATGCTCTTACCCAATCTACCGTGCGTCGATCTTTACCACGAAATATGTAATTTGCTTGCCGCTCGCAACCAGCATCTGGTGAGGCACCTTAATCGGAATGTGCACCACATCTCCGGCGGCCAGCGCCACCTTTTCGCCGCCACGGATGGACGGCCCGCGGATTTCGTGCGGCGCAGTGGTCCGCGGATCCACCACCGTGCCGCCCACCACCAAAGTGCCCTCGCCGCTCTCGACAACCATCACGTCGTTCTGGGTTTCGTGCAGCTCCGCCTCGCCGTTACCCTCCCGATGCGCCATCAGGAAGCTATGGTTGCCGTAGGCGGCCAATGACTGCGTAGCTATTTTTTGCGCGTTGATCTTTGGCCCCAGCTTCTTCTCGAAATCCTGCAACTGGCCGCCGGTCCAATGCCCGAAGCCCTCGGGCGGCCCGGCGGGCAGCCCGGCGGGCGCCACGCCCGCCGCCATCATCAGCGCCATCGCGAATGTTCTCATCGATTCTCCTGTCCAAAACCTATCCCGCTGATGCAAATTACGCTCATTGCGGTCCGATCGAATTTCAACCTCACCACACTCAGCCGGGCCGGATCAAACGGTTTGGCGCCCGCGACCTGAAACGCCGCCAGCGGCACACGGACGGTTTGCAGCACCGGCTCCCAGTCCTTCTCATACGCCCAATTGTCTATCGCTTCGAGCTTGGTGAACTTCTCCTTCAGCGGTGGCGGAATCGCCGCGAAGCGGCTCACCGCTGCGCTGACCGTCGCGCCATCGCTGGTCGCCAGCTCGATGGTGAAATCCGGCGATTCGCGTACCTTCTTCGACTCCGGCTTCTTGGCTTTCTGGTCTTTCTTCTTGCCTGGCAGCGGCGCGTCTTCATCCAGCGCCGCAAGCGACAACTCGATGGTCGATGTCTTGCCCAACTGCCACTTGGCCGCCGCGCCTTCGGGAAGCGTGACGGTATAGTCCGCGGCGGGCGCCCCTTTCGCCCGGTTCCATCCCAGAAACACGCCATTATAGTCGCGGTCGCCGCCCCGCCACGGGATGCGCCCCTCGCGCCAAATGGACAGCCCCTCGCCCGCGATGCGCCCGCCCGGCGCGGTCGTCGTCGTGATATCGGCATCCTCCTGGTAGGCAGCCAGCGGCACATACGACGCATCCTGGAACCGATTGATGTAAATGGTGTCCGGCAGCCACGCGCGGCCCACGCGCCAATCCTCGAACAACGGCAGATACTCGCGCCGCCCTTTCAGCGTGGCTTCCAAGAACGCCGCGATATAGGTCTTCGAGATGCGCCGCTGTTCTTCGCCCGGCAGCAGAGGCGTCAGATTCAAGAACCAGCTCAGCGGCTCGCCCGCATCCGTGCGCCCCCAACCCGTATTGAATTGGCCATGATTAGCGCGGTATGCATAGATCTCCGCCTTGAACCAGGGGCCGGGATTGGTGTACCGAACGTGTTCCCACTGCAGGCTGCCCATGAATTCCGAAACATCCGCGTCGTTGGCGCCCTGCAGGGTCAAGTAGCTCACATCCTGAATCCAGCGATTTTGTCCGGCGGGCTTGTACTGGCCCTCGGCCGGCGCAATGGCCACCACTGCCTGAATCGCGAAGCCATAATCGAAACGGACGTTTGCGTTGTCCGGGTAATAATGCAGCCGGTTGAACAGCGCCGCCGTGGCCGCCGCCTCTCCACCCCGCGAATGGCCCATCAGCGCGATGTGCTCCATATCCACCTTGCCGCGAAACGGATTGCCCGCCGCCCGGTTCCATTCCCGCCAAAGTTTCAGATGCTCCAGCAACATCCACCCGCGCACTTGCTGCTGCTTGGGGGGATCGTGAAAAAGGCCGCTGTTGAGGAAGTTCTCGTCGATGGACGCCAGGATAAAGCCGCGGCTCGCCAGCAACTCGCCCAGGTACGCGTAGCCCGGATCGGAAAACTCCGCCATATCGTGGTTGCCATGCACGATCAGCGCCAGCGGAAAAGGCCCGGCGCCCTGCGGATACCACACGCGCGCATTCAAAGGCAGCTTGTCCACATCGAATCCCCAGTACTTCCGGCGCGCCCATTTCTTCCAGCCGGTAAAGTCTTTGAAAAAATCCGACGCGTCCACCGTGCGCGTCTTAATACCAACCGAGGCGCCGTATTCCGGCCGCCGGATGTCGTTTCCCACGCCGTAGAACAGCTTGTTCACGCGGTAAGGCCCGTAGTTCGCGGGGTTCGGCAGATCCAGCCTGGCCGGCATGGAGCCGGCCGGCGGCTTCCAGGAGATCACTTTCTCCATCGAACCCTGGTGCGCGAACAGCCACACCAACCCGATATTTGCGGCCACCGCGAGCAAGCAAAGCGATACGGTGGTTATCTTCTTGCTTAGCGCCGCCGCGGCGAAACGGCCCGCGACGAACGTGGCGATGGCAGCTCCCAGGACGCCCTCCGCCAAACCGATCGCGATCGCCATCGGCAGCCCCAGTTGCGGCGGCATCCAGACCAGCATTATGATGGCGCACGATCCCACAACCATGCCTGTCGCCATGCGGGGCAGACTCCGCGCGATGGTCAGCAGCAATGCCACTGCTAGTGCGATAAGTGGAATGAGCAGCGCGGCACAGACGGTGGCCAACGCAAAGTCGAACACGTAGCCGAATCCGGTCCGCGCATACAGCCCCGCGATGACCACGCATGCCGCAGCCGCCGCGAGCGCTCCCCACACTGCACCGCGGCGCGTTTCCGGACCTGGACGAATCTGGTTCCATTGGTGCGCACACCAATCCGTCCCGTTGCGCCACCAACGCTTCACGCACATCCGCAGCGGCGGACGCGGCTGAACGGGGTCTGGCGGGTTATCATCCGGCATGATCGCTAATGTTAAATTAAACCACGGCCCGAATCGAGCGGCGCCGGTAACCCTTCCAAAATCAATGTGTGTCAGTCGGGATGTGACGATAGTTCTAGATCCCCTGGTACCCACATCCGACGTGGCCACGACC
Organism: Bryobacteraceae bacterium; assembly: GCA_035602155.1. Classification (GTDB taxonomy): domain Bacteria; phylum Acidobacteriota; class Terriglobia; order Bryobacterales; family Bryobacteraceae; genus Bog-159. The sequence continues at coordinate 12,611 of DATNMW010000431.1, forward strand.
CGGAGGTGGTGTATACTGGTCGGGATTGCCGGGGGGAACCCCTTCACTTTAACCAAAGGATACGCATGTTTACAAAACGACTTGGAATTTTAGGAGCTTTCGCCATATTGCCTGCATTCGCGCAGGTTATGCCGACTTCCATGGAACTACTGACGCCCCGTCAGCACCACCCGATCAAGGATCGCGTGGAGAACGGAGACAGCACCAGCACCAGCACGAACTGGAGCGGTTACGCCGTGCTGGGGACTTCCTTCACCGCAGCCTATGCTTCCTGGGTTGTGCCGCCAGCCACCTGCAGTTCGGGCGACCAATACGCGGCCTTCTGGGTGGGTATCGATGGATACACTTCCACCACGGTGGAGCAGACCGGCACCGATTCCGATTGCGTCGGGAAGAACCCGAGCTATTACGCTTGGTATGAATTTTATCCGAATCCGTCGTTCGAAATCTCCGGCCTGACCATCACCCCGGGCGATCACATGACGGCGGAGGTGACCTACAGCGGAACGGAGTTTACCGTCACGATCAAGGACGACACCACTGGCAAAGCTTTCCGTAAGAGTTCGACGGTTTCGGGTGCGCAGCGGTCGTCGGCTGAATGGATTGCCGAAGCGCCCTGCTGCACCGCCCGCGGCGGTATCCTGCCCCTCTCGGATTTCGGCACCGTGCTCTTCGGCGACGACAGCACCGGCGTAGCCCACACCAATTTCGCGATCGACAGTACCACGACGGGCCCCATCGGCAAGTTCTCGAGCATCGAGGAAATCACCATGGCGACCAGTGGCAACGTTAAGGAAGCCGTGCCGTCGGCGCTGTCCAGCGACGGTACCAGCTTCTCCGTTACCTGGGCCTCCCAATAGCCCGACCGGAATCCTCAATTAATCTTGTGTTGGGATAGGGCAGGCGCTTTCGCCTGCCCCACCCCACGCCTGCCAAACCCAAATTAGTCCTCCCCCCGTAACAATCGACACAGTACCTACTTGCCAAAATTACCCGGGAAAACTCTTGATCGCCCCTCAGCGACGAGCCATATCTGACTTATGGAATTAACAAAGCAAGGAGATCCGAGGTTGAGAACGGTCCAATGCCTGGTGGCCACAGCAGCGCTCGGGCATCTCTCCTCGCGCCATGTGCCGCCGCCCAAGCTCACTTCGCGACGGTATACGAATTCAGTGGCGGCGCGGCGCCCGCGGGACTTACCGCGGCCAATGGCGTCCTCTACGGCACGGCCGGGAGTCCGGACTGTGGCACCGTCTTCGAACTGCAACCTCCCGGTCCAGGCGGCGGCCAGTGGACCCAAACCGTTCTCTACACATTTACCGGCGAGAATGGCGACGCGTGCGGGCCGAACGGTTTGACCGCCGGGCCGAACGGCATACTCTACGGCGCGAGCATCGGGGGCGGGTTTACCCACGACGGCACGGTCTTCGAACTGTTGCCGCCGACGTCTCCTAGTGCATCCTGGACCGAAACGGTGCTTCACAGCTTCACGGGCGGCGCTGGAGGGACCCCCTTTGGCAATGCGATCATAGGCGGCCAAGGTGAGATCTACGGCGCATCGAGCGACGGGACTTATGGATGTGGCAACGTGTTCGAATTGCGGCCGCCGGCAGCGCCGGGCGGAGAGTGGACCGAGACCGTGCTCTACAGTTTTCAGGGCGGCGAGGACGGAAGTACTCCCTACTCCCCGGTGACGACCGCGGGCGATGGGAGCATCTATGGCACGACCTTCGGCACAATGATCATTGGGGCGGGATCGGGGCCGGGGCCTTACGGTGTGGGCACGGTTTTTGAGTTGAAACCACCGGTATCCCCGGGCGGGATCTGGACCAAGACCGTACTGCAGCAGTTCGGCGATGGCAACGACTGCGGGCCGAACTCACCGCTGATCCCGCGACGGGAACATCTACGGCATGACCTGTCTGGGCGCCGGCGGCTTGGTGTTCGAGATGCAACCGCCAGCCGCGACGGGCGGCCCCTGGACTACTATCGATCTCCACCGGTTCACCAACGGTCAGCAGCCTAATGGCAGTTTCGTCATGAATGGAAGCGGAACGATTTTCGGCGCGACGTTTGGTGTCCACCAGGTTCCTGGCACTGCCTATGAGATAGCGCCTTGAGCCCCCTTTCCCATATTCACTCACAGTTAGGGTACCAGCTTACCAGCATGGCGACGATTAACCATGCCCAGCGGCTCCCCGCGCCTGTGACGCGCAGGCCGTCAAACCACGCCGCCGCCAACAGCGCCGGGACCTACGGTCCTGCGTCAGGGGCGGCAAAAGGACTGCGGGTGTAAATCCGACATGCGTTTCTTGGCTGGGCTGTTCGCTTTCGTACTGAAATTCGGCGGGGTAGGCCTGGACGGATAACACTTCCACCACGGTGGAGCAGACCGGTACCGATTTCGATTGCGTCGGGAAGAACCCGAGCTATTACGCTTGGTATGAATTTTACCCGAATCCGTCGTTCGAAATCTCCGGCCTGACCATCACCCCGGGCGATCACATGACCGCGGAGTGACCTACAGCGGAACGGAGTTTACCGGCACGATCAAGGACGACACCACTGGCAAAGCTTTCCGTAAGAGTTCGACGGTTTCGGGTGCGCAGCGGTCGTCGGCTGAATGGATTGCCGAAGCGCCCTGCTGCACCGCCCGCGGCGGCATCCTGCCCCTCTCGGATTTCGGCACCGTGCTCTTCTTCCCTAATTTCCCGCGCCGGCGGATGCCGCCCGCCCTTCCTCGCCTTCCCGCCGCCTGGGCGGCTGAGGTTTCGGCAAAGGCTTGCGGGGCAGCATCTCGTCGCGCGTTGCCGCATCGTAAACTACGGCGGCCATGATGGCGGAAGCTTCCATCAGATCGCCCGCTTGCAGATGGTCGTACACGTCGGCGGTGGAGTGATGCGTCTCGCTCGAATAATCCAGGGGATCCTGAATGAACTGGAATCCGGGCAGCCCCACCGCGTCGAACGACTGGTGATCCGTTCCACCCGTGTTGCGGATGGTCACAGAACTCGCGCCGTAATCCTTGAACGGATCGAGCCACGCCTGGAAGATGGGACGCATCATATCGTTGCCTTGCAGATAGGCGCCGCGGATCTTGCCGGTGCCGTTGTCCAGGTTGAAGTACCCCGAGAGCCGGGCATGCTCCGGCTTAAGCGCCATGGTCTCGCGATCCGCGAAGTGCTCCTTTACATAGGCCCGCGATCCCAGCAGCCCCTCTTCTTCGCCGGTCCACAACGCCATGCGCACGGTGCGCGCCATCTTCAGGTCCAGCGCCTTCAGGATGCGCATCGCTTCCAACACCACCGCGCTGCCGGCGCCGTTGTCGGTCGCGCCGGTGCCGCCCGTCCAGGAGTCCAGGTGCGCTCCCAGCATCACCAATTCGTCTTTCTTCGTGGTGCCGGGCAGTTCGCCCGTTACGGTGAAAGAATCCTGGGTGTCGTCCAGGAACTTGTTTTGAATGTCGAATTCCAGCGTCACGGGAATCTTCTTGTCGATCAGCCGCGCGATCCGGTTGTACTGCTCGACCTCCAGCGCCACCGCAGGCGGCGGCACCGGTTTCTTGGGATCTTGCGAGCCGGCGTTCATGCCGAATACGATGCCGCTGGTGGCGCGATAGCTGGGGGATAACGTCACCAACACTCCCTCGTCGACCAGGAATTGATTCACCTTATCGCGAAACTTTTCGCGCGCCTCGCGCGCTTCCGGACCGAAAGGCTGACCCGCTTGCGGCCCCGCCGGACGCGCCGGCTGTCCGGGTATCAACGGAATCGGATTGGCGAACGGCGAGCGCGCCGAAGGATCGGGCGCCAGCATCTCGGCCGTCAACTCGGCGTCGCTGAAGCGCTTTAGGTCCGGGTCCGTCTCGGCGACTAGCGGCTTGGGATCCTCCAACAACACAATCTTGCCCTTCAGTTTCCCTTTGAACTTGTCGAGATCCGCATCGGTTCTCAGGATGGCCAATACCGGCTCTCCGGAAACCGGACCGTTGGTTCCCGGCGACCAGGGCCGCGCGAAACCGATCAAGGGCGCAAACTGCGGTTCCTTCTGCTGCGCGCTGAAATGGACACAGGTCCAGCCTCGCCCAAAGGGCCCCCACTTTTCCAAGCCCGGATTGGCCAGGCCCCACTCGGTCATGCGGCGGACCGCCCATTCCGCGGCTGCCTTCAGACCCGGCGATCCGGTGAGCCTCGGCCCGTACACATCGGCCAGATAGAAGGCGTTATCCATCACCTTGGAGTTTTGAAATTCCTCGGCTTTGATGCGGTTGACAGTGTACAAATCCACCTTCTCGTGAGCCGGCTCTTCAGCCAGCAGAAGCGGGGCGAGCAGGAACACCCATGCGTGTTTCATGATGTTGACGAGATTATCACAAATTCGTAGTTTCGGAGGGAGTCTGACGCCCCGGCCGCCTATCGATCCAGTTGGAACACTGTGCCCAAGCCCGCAGTCCCGCCAGCCGAGGTCGTCCCGAAGAGTGCTCCGTTCACGCCGATAACCAGGGGGCCATACGGCTCAGCGCCGTCGCCGCTCTCACCCGTGAAATTGTGCAGGACGGTCTCGCTCCACGCTCGGCCGGCGACCGGCTGCCGAAGCTCGAATACCGTGCCGTCGCCGGCTCCAATCCCGGCCTCTGTACCGTAAAGCGTTTCGCTGGAGCCGAGAACCAGGCCGTTGGGACCGTAACCAGTAGTCTGAAAGCTGAACAGGATGGCCTCCACCCAGGTTCCGGCAGGCCCCGATGGCGTCAACTGGAACGCTAAACCGTCACCCTGATACTGGTTGCCGGCCGTGGTGCCGTAGAGTACCCCAGCCTGATTGGAATCGGGGCCATAACCGTCGCCGGGGGGACCCGCAAAGTTGTGGAGGACGGTTTCCGTCCAGGCGCCCCCGCCTCCTGCAGCCGGTGGCGCGAGTTCGAATGCCGTACCCAAATTCAAAGTCCCCCCGCTGAAAGTTACGCCGTAGAGGTCACCGTTCTGGCTCAACGCCACGCCCTCGGGACCGGCTCCATCGCCGTTCTGTCCAGTAAAAGTATAGAGGATGCTCTCCGTCCAGGCGCCATCTACCCGGGTCAACTTGAACACCGTGCCGCAGCCCAACGGCGCACAAGCCCCTGTCATAACCCCGCCAAAGAGAGTCGAGCCGTACAGCGATCCATCATGGGCGAAGACCAGGGCAGTATGGTAATTTCCGGGAGTTGCTCCGTCCCCGTCTTGGCCGGTAAACGCGTATAGAACCGTTTCCGTCCAGGCTTCTCCAGCCGATGCCGGCGGCTTCAACTCGAACACTGTGCCCCAACCCAATCCCCCAAGGTAGGTCGAGCCGTAGATGGTTCCATTCTCGCCAAGGGTCAAGCCGTTGGGAGTAATGCCGCAGCAGCCTGGCGTGCTCGGGAAGCTATAGATGACGGTCTCCGTCCAAGCTCCGCCCGCAGCGGCAGGCGGCTGGAGTTGGAACACCGAGCCCGCACCCCAGACCCCGCCCGCTGAGGTCGTGCCGTATAGCGCTTTGTTCTTTCCGATGACGAGACCGGTCATGGGAACGGACCCGTCGCCATTCTGGCCAGTAAAGCTGTATAGGATTTTCAGAGCCGGCGGCGATTGCGCCATGCCGTGCGGCGGGAAAACGGTCCCAAAAAGGAGTGCCGCTGCGGCGACGCGCATGTTCGAGAGCATGGCGCTATGGTATGCTCGCCCCACCCCAAAGTCAACGTTTCATTGCAGCCTGCCGGACTATAAGCCGGTTTCTGTACCCTTGCGGGCGGCAGCCATTCATCTTGGCCGGACATTGCTGTCCGGCTCTAGCGACCTACCCGAGAGTTCATAGGAGCGGGCCGCTCCTCCTCTCCTATTTGGTCTTGCTCCGCGTGGGGTTTGCCTTGCCGGCCGAATTGCTCCGTCCGCGGTGCGCTCTTACCGCACCATTTCACCCTTACCCGACGGCCGTGCGCTTGCGCGCCCGGATCGGGCGGTATATTTTCTGTTGCACTTTCCGTAAGGATTCCGTCGCCAGAACCCTTCCCGGCCGTTAGCCGGCACGCTGCCCTGTGGAGACCGGACTTTCCTCCCGTTTCCGGGTGGCTGCCCATCCGGCAGGCTACACCCGTCATTATCCCATCTTTGTGTGAAGGAACGCCCACACCGTTGACTAAGAGCCGCAAAATGTTGTAGATATGGAAAGATCGTCGTTGTATTCTAAATATTTACGAATCGCGTTGCTCGCATTCGTAAACGGGTCTCGCGTACACGCTAGATGTTGAGGAGATGCTCATGCTGAAACAATTCGCGGCAATCGGTGCAATCGGAGCGTTTTCGACTTGCCTATTCGCTCAAGGATTGAACACCAACCAAACCAAGGATGAATGGGAAGAGATCAACTTCGAATTCAATTCCTCCATACTCTCGGACGGATATCCGAGCCTGTTGCGGCTTGCTGAAATGTTGAGCCAGCATCGCGACTATCACGTGAAGCTGGTCGGGAACACCGACTATGTGGGATCCGCGCGCTACAACGACCGCCTGGCGATGCGGCGCGCCGAGACTGTTCGCGACTTCCTGGTAAAATACGGCGCCGCGGCGGACCAAGTGGCGACGGCCGGCGACGGCAAGAAGGATCCGGAGGTCGACAACAAGACTAAGGAAGGCCGCTTCATGAATCGGCGCGTGGTCATGACCGTCACCGACGGTCAGGGTAAGATCGTGGCCGCCGGCGGAGCGACGGAGGTGATGCCCACCCTGTCTGAGCTTCTCAAGAAACAGGAAGAGTGCTGCAACAACATCCTGAAGCGGCTGGATAAGCTGGACGACATACTGGCGGCGTTGCGCGATCTCAAGGGCGAGAACGACCGGCTGAAAGGCCAGGTGGCCGAACTCCAGAACCAGGAGAAAGCTCTCGAGGACAAAGTCAACGGGGCGCCCAAGCCCCTGACCAAGGAAGAAACCACGGCAATCGCCGAAAAAGCGGGTACTGACGCGGTGGACACGGCGCAGGCGCGTAACAAGAAGTTTTCGCTATTGGGCCTGGATGTCGGTCCTACGGCCGGGAACCGGCCGTCGGGCGACGTCACCATCCAGGGCCGCGGCCAGTTCTTCTCGCCATTCGGCGGCGACGGTTCGCACGCGGTGCAGGCGGAAGCCGAGTATTTGCGTTATCCCGGCCGACAGGAGGGCCAGTTCGACGTCGGTCTGGTGAACCGATGGGATCATCTGCAGGCCGGCCTGTTCTCCAGCTTCAAATACATCCGGCTCGGCGAGTACGAAAATGGCGGCAGCATGGGGCAGGGCGCGTTCCTGCTGGATTACCTTTTCAGCCGCGGCCGCATCGGTTTCTACGGAACGGAAGGCTTCAAGAATACCGGCGCGCTCACTGAGACGCCGCTGGGCCTGACGTCATTTATTGAGACCTACGCGCGCCCCATGAATCAGTTCGGCTTCAGCACTCAAGTGGGTGTCTGGGGCGATGCCTGGATTCAAGGCAACTTCGGCTATATACATAGCCACCAGGTCGGCCAGTCGAGCCGCCCGGGCGGCGAGGTCAAGCTCGTGCAGCCTTTAAGCAAGGAATTCGCTTTCACCGTCCGCGCGGGCCTGAACCCCACGCTATTGACGGCCTCGAATACCGGCGAAGTAACGGTCGGATTGGAATTCGGCAACTTTATGCGGCCGAAAGATTTCACGACCTTCACGCATCCGGTCCCCATGGATGTGCCGCGCATCCGGTATGAGTTCCTGACGCGCCAGGTGGGCCACAGCGCTCCGGTGGCGAACGCCGGTCCGCCCCAGTTCGGCGTACCGCCCGGCACCGTTACCCTCAACGGCAGCGGTTCTTACAGCCCGGATCACGATGCGCTCAATTATTCCTGGACCCAGGTATCCGGCCCCACCGTGGCGATCACCAACGCTAACGCAGCCATTGCCACATTCACCGCCGCCGGATCCACCAACTATGGCTTCACTCTGACCGTTACCGATCAGGTGACCGGCCTGACCGCCAGCGCGAATACCAGCGTGACCACGCAGAGATCCCTGTCGGTGGTGCAGTTCTCGGCGACTCCCAGCCAGATCGCCTCGGGACAGTCTTCCACCCTCGCTTGGAACGTGCCCAATGCGACCGCGGTCGGCATCTCGGGCGTCGGCACGGGTCTGAACCCGGCTGGCACCGCGACGGTGAAACCAACCGTCACCACCACTTATAACTTGACTGCCACCGGTTCGGGCGGCCAGTCGCTCACCGCCAGCGTTACCGTAACCGTCGGCGCGTCCAAGCCTGCGATCGTACGCTTCGCGGCATCGCCGACTAATATCAGCAAGGGCGGGTCTTCGCTGCTGTCCTGGACCACCACGGGCGCCTCCACTGTCACGATCAATAACGGAGTAGGCACCGTACCGGTGAACGGCAGCCAGAACGTCTCACCTGCCGCGACCACTACATACACCTTGACGGCCACTGGCGCCGATGGGGTCACCTCGGTTTCCGCCGCGGTCACCGTTACGGTGGGCGGAGCGGTACCGACGGTGGTTAGCTTTACGGCTTCGCCAACGGTTGTCGCTAGCGGCGGCCAATCGTCGCTCTGTTGGAACGTGTCCAATGCCACGACCGTCACCATCTCGCCCACTGTGGGCACGGTGAGCGCGGTTGGCTGTGCAACCGTCTCGCCGACCGCAACCACTAACTACGTGCTGACGGCCACGAACGCCGTTGGCCCAACGCAAGCCGTAGTGACAGTGAGCGTGGGAGCGGTTCAAATCCTTTCGTTCTCCGCCAGCCCGGCTTACTCGCCGGCTTCCGGCGCGCCCGTAGTGTTGTCGTGGACGACTCAAAACGCCACCTCCGTAACCGTTACCGGTACGGGTGTCAGCGGGAGTCAGCCTGTCAACGGCAGCGTCACCGTGACTCCGACGGCCAACTCGGACTATACTTTGACTGCTTATGGTCCAGGTGGGCCGGTATCCACCGTTATCCAGGTGTTCGTGAGATAACGGGACGCAAAGTAGGTTAGTTAACAGCCGGGCGGCTAACCACCGCCCGGTTTTTTTAGGGGGTACGGAATCGCCTGCGCGCGTGCGCTGTCTATGCGAAGATCCCAGCTTCTACCATAGGTGGTAATATCCTGCGCGCTGAGTCAGATCGATTGGCAGTCCGAACAAACCCGCGAGCGCGCCGGCAGTGAGCACGTCTTGTTTGCTTCCGTCCGCCACGATGCGGCCCTCGCGCATCAGAATCACGCGATCGATTTCGGGAATGATGTCGGCCAGGTGATGGGTCACGAGAATGATCCCGATATCCGCGCGCGCCAGCTTGCGCATGATCTCACGCAATTCGTGCTGCGCGAACACATCCAGGCTATTGCTGGGTTCGTCAAAGACCAAGGCGCAGGGATCGTGTACCAGCGCGCGCGCCAACAGCACGCGCCGCGCTTCGCCGGACGACATCTCCGTCACGGTGCGCCCGACCAGATGCGGAATCTCGAGCAGTGCCATGATCGCTACCGCTTGGCGCTCGATTTCGGGCGTGATGCGATGGTAGGGCTGCACTCCCACGCTGCCGAAGAAGCCCGACAGCACCGCTTCGCGTCCCGTGATTTCGCGTGTACACAGCGCCATCCAATCGTTGGATACCACCCCCAGCAGCGGGCGCAGGTCGAAGATGTTCCAGCGCTCCCTTCCGAAGATTGCCATGCGCGACCCCTCGCGCACCAGCGGATAGCATTCCCGCGTGATGGTCTTGATCAGGGTGGATTTGCCGCAGCCGTTGGGACCCAGGATGGCGACGTGCTCGCCCACGCCGATGCGCAGGCTGATATCGCGCAGCACGATCTTTTCGCCGCGCATCACCGAGACGCGTTGCATTTCGATGAGCGGGGGCGGGTCAGATGGCACGGGTGAGCAGGTCCTCCAACTGGGAGCGCGTCAGCACAATGGGATTAGCCTTCATACTGCTGGCGCGGGCGGCCGCATCCACCAGCGCGGGCACGTCGGCCAGGCTGACTCCGTAAGCGCCCAGCGAACGGATTTCCAGATCGCGGCATAGGCACTCGACCCAGGCGGCCCCATCTTCGGGTGTGGCTTGCGCGCGGCCCGTGAGGATGCGCGCGACCGCGGTGTAGCGCGACAAGTATTCGGAACC
>DATNMW010000432.1:0-19684 GCA_035602155.1 Bryobacteraceae bacterium
GCTCGATCGGCTGGTCGCGGCAAGCCCCCTAACACGCCTCGTTTACGCAGATCTGCTGTCGAACCTCGCCGCCCCGTCCACCTTCTCCGGTCTCTTCTACGGATTTTCGTTCACCGGCGACGCCATCGCCGCGCTCGCGCCCTTTCGCCCCGGGTCGGGTGCCCTGGGCAGCGACTGGCTCGATCTCTGGATGTCGTTGGTGGCACGCTCCCTCGCCGGAGCGGTGTTGTCGCCGAGCCGCCTGGAAGAGGCGGTGCACGCGGCGGAACGAAACGTGAACGAGGCCAGGAGCAAGGCGGCGGGCCGGTATCCGCGGCGCGAACCCGTTTCCTCCGATCCCGAAGTCAAGGCAGCTCTCGCGGAACTTACGAGCCTTCAGGCGCAGGCCAAAGCCGCGCATGCAGAGCGGATGAACTCGCTGCCGGACATGGTCCGGTCGAATCCGGCCTTCCGGATGCGGTTTAACGACATGCTGGTCCGGCGAATCGCGGCCGAGCGAGCGCCAGAAATCCGACAGCGATGGGACCCAGGCGATGACTTGGATCCCCGCGCCGCGTTCTTCTTTCCCTCGACGGATGCCGAACCGCGTCAGCCCATTTGTTTTTGGGGCTTCGAAGAGGCGCTCTTCGGGCCGAACCGGATGCCGACCGTCCAGGCGGGCCAGTCCGAGGCGTGGCGGAACAGGCTGTACGCCTTCCTGGCGGAAGGCGATCCGACTCCGGCCGAGCTCGCCGGATTCTCGGGCTTACCCGAGCGCTCGGCGCAGGACCTTGTCGCACAGTACCGGCGGCCCGTCGCCCTGCCATTCGTGGGGATGCCGGGGCACAGCTCGCAGGATCTCGTCAGCCGGTGGATCCAAATTTTGGTCGGCCGGCTACCCGCGGCACCGGAGGTAACGGAAGCGGAGGTCACGGTGGAAGGGGCCGACGCGGGCTAATCCGAGGTGGGGAACGAATTTATGGCGATCGACATCCGGTCGATGTTTTACTCGAGGCAGTACGGCCGCGAGGGCGGCGGGGATTGGAACCGCGAGCTGTTCCAGCGCGCATACTTCACCGGCGATGGGCCATTCTCCCGCGCTATCCGGCGCGTCTCGGCCGGGTTTTCAGTGCTCGCGTACCTTCCCGGAAACTGCATGGGTTCGGCTGCCGGGGTGGTGCGCGCGGAGGTGTCCGGCTGCCAATGGTCGGAGTTCCTCGAGCATCCCAGCGCCGGCGAAACCTTGGAGGACGCTTGGAAGGCGACGCCCGGGATCGTCAGCGCGCTTAAAGCGTGGTTCCAGGGCGAGGGCGACGACCGCCGCCCCGGCGGGATCTTCCACAATCTCGACTTCCTGAGCGACGGCCACGGCGGCGTTTACGGACATCCGTACGCCCAGACCGCCGTCTCCGGACTGGTGGCAGGCTCCCGGGCGGGCGTCGTCTTCGGCATGAGCGACCGCGATGAGCCAGAACTGCCCACGGCCATCAGCCGCGCGTTCAGCGAGACCATCCGTCTCGACGAGATCCCGTTCGAGAACTTCTACCGGATCATGCCGGTGGAACTGGGCGAGAAGCTGCAGCAATGGGGACTGCTGAGCGACGGAACCGTATGGATGATGGCCGCCCGCCTCCGGTGGCTGGATCCGATTCGGGCCTACCGAATCCTGCGCGACGCCGCGACGGCCGCTAGCTCTCTGGACGATGTATTCGCCGAAATCTTGAAGGCCACGCAAACGGTCGACTTCCTACACCCCGATGAGGCGTACCCCAGCGAGGAGGACCCAGACGGCTTCGAGCCCGATACGCTCGAGACCGTCCGCCGGGCTATCGTGCGACCGTTTCAGCAGTGGAGAACGTTTCAAGGGGACGCCGACCGCTGCCGCAAAGCTCTCCTCAAACTGCCGCCCGGAGCGGTTTACTTCGGACCGCCGGGGACCGGGAAAACCACCCTCGCCCGGTGGACGGCGCGTAAGACCGGGCTGCCGGTGCGTACCGTGAGCGGCGGCGAGATCCGCTCGGCGGGATGGGGCGAGGCGGAGAAAAATGTCCGGGCGCTATTCCGAGACGCGCGGCGCGCGGCGCCTTGTGTCTTGATCCTCGACGACGCGGACGATCTGCTGCCCAGCCGCAACGCCGCCAACGAGGGATCCACCGCCTCCGCCGAGCGTGCCGTCGTCAACGAGTTCTTGCAGCAGCTACAGGGATTTCGCGGCCGGCTGGAGGGAGTGCTGGTGATTCTCACGACCAATCGCTTCTCCAGCGTTGACCCGGCCGCCGCCGGGCGGCTGCCGCTCCATTTGGCCGTCCCGTATCCCCAAACCCGGGAGCAGGTCGGCGAGATCCTGGATTCCATCGCGCGCGACTTCGACTACGTGCTGATGCCCGAGGTCCGTCAAAAACTGATCGAGCGCTTCTATCTGCCGGTTCACGAGGGCGGCGCGGGCGACCGGAATTCGCGCGACGGCTTGTTCAGCCCGCGAGAGATGCAGTCCGCCATGCGAATGCTGTCCGGCGAAGCCGAACTCGGGGCGGCGTACCACCCCAACATGGCGGATGTAGAGAGGATGAAGGAGTATTACCAAAAGCTTCCGCAAGTTCAGGCGCTGAAATGAGCGCGGGTCCTGGCGCATTGAAGAGAGTGAGCGGCTCCGGCCGCTGGAGGAGATATGTCGAGTGTAACTACGGTTCAATTGAATGTCACGACGCGGGCGCGGGCAACGGGAAGCCAGTCCCTCGACCTCAGCAATATGCTCGGTCCTGGCGGCTGCAGACTGCTGTGCTCCACCCTCGGCGAGTTGGAGGATCCGAACGGCGCGCTGGCGTCCGTCGCTCAGCAGTTCCAGTGGAAGCGGACCGACCGGATAGGGCAGCAATACGCGATGCAGATCGGAAGCGGGTTGCCCGAAGGCGTCGAGGAGTTGAGGGTCCACCTTAATCTGAGGGGATCGGTGGCGGAAGTCCGGCACGAGGCGCGCTACCGCGTCACGCAGACGCAGACGGAGGCGTACGCGGCCGCGCCCCCGGCGGCCATGCACGCGCAGGTCCGGCAGATTGCCAATCGGAGCGTCAATCGTCTGCTTGCCTTGACGGTCGCCCACGAACTGCGAAACAGGGTCTCGCAGAAGCTGGAACAAACGATGCGGCACAGCGTCAAGAACTCCGTTTCGATGAAAATGCGGAACCTGAATACGATTCAAACGGTGGCCCGAGTTCGGGCGGGAGCGACGAAATGAATAAGAATGGCGTGAACATCCGCAGCAACGACATCTATCTCGACCGCGAGCTCCACCCCGAGCGTGGCGAAACCGCAGTGAACGGATACCGGCAGGGCGCGGCACCCGGGCCCGACCTTCGCGACCGGAAGCTCGAATCGCACGACAACCGCCGCGACTTCAAGGACGGTGACGGCGACATCTCGATCGTAGTGCAAGCCGGCGACGAACTCGGCGACATCGCGGTGTGCTTCCAGTACGAGGGGCAGATCGAGAACTACCGAGGCTGCGTCGCTGGGCAGAACGCACTTCTGCGCGACGGCGCCGAGTACCTTGCCAAGATTCTCAGCGAGTTCGAGACCGGCTGGGAGGCGGAGATCGTTTCCGCGCCGTGCCCGAAAGCCGACACGCCAATCGAGGTTCGTGCGGCGTTCGACCGTCTCCGCGGAGTCGAGACTCAAGTCCAGAATTCTACGGCGGTCGTGGCGAAAGGGGAAACGAAGGTGAACGTCGGTTAAGCCGCCACCCATTAGGAGACATTCATGCCAACCCAAGGCCATCCCTGGCCCGAAGGGCCCGATCATCCCGACTGGCAGCGCCAGATCACCAGCGCCAAGATCCTGGGCGAAAAGAAAGAGACGCGAGAACTGCCGATCCCGATCGAGTGGACTCGGGCCTGCGCAGCACGAGTGCAAGAACTCCGGTCCGAGTTGCAGAGGAGCTGGGTGGGTCTCGAGCTTCCTGACGGAGACCATCTGATCGACTGGGTGCTCGCGGCGCTGATCGCGCGTGAAAATGTTCTATTGCTCGGCGAGCCGGGCGTCGCCAAAACCCAGATGGCCGAGCGCACCTTCCGTCTGCTCGGGTTGGAGACGCCCGCCGTGCACGAAATCCCGGCTGTTCCGCCGGAGTCGGGGGACTATCGGGGCTGGTGGGAGAAGCGCGAGGCTGAGGAGCGGACAAGGCAGAAGTATTTCCGCTATCTGCTCAGCCGCTTCACCCAGCCGGAGGAGCTATTCGGGCCAATTGAAATCTCGCTCCTCCGCCGCGGGCTGTTGGTTCACGTCAACTTCGGTTTGCTCACCGGACCGGGCGTCCGCGCGGCTTTCCTCGATGAAATCTTCTTGGCGAGTAGCAGTATTTTAAATCAACTACTTACATTAGTGCTTGAGAGAGAGTACTTTAATTGGGGCGGGATGCGCCGGGCAGACCTCATGATGCTGATCGGCGCTTCGAACGAATTGCCGGGCGGCTTCGCTACTGGAAGCAGCGTGCGTGGCAACGGGGCAGAGGACTTCAACACCCTCTACGCGTTCCTCGATCGCTTCCCGATTCGACTGCACATACCCAATGCGTCGGGCGGGACGGAGACCGAAGCCGAGAACTCGAACCTAGCTAAGGCGGCGCGGAAGGCGATTAACCGCGCCGCGCAGCAATTCACGCGGCACGACCCTTTCGACGAGGTGAACTGGGGACGTCTCGGGCCGCCCTCCGTAAACGACCTACTGCTCCTCGGGCGGGCGATGCTCGAACAGGACGCTGGAGTGAAGGGCTTCGTGCTCTTCGATCCGACGCAATTGGCGCGCTTCACACAAGCGTTCTATCGGATTGGGGCGTCGCTTCAGCAGGAAGGCACAGGCGTCCGCGAGGGCATCATCTCCTGGAGCGTTTCTCCGCGCAAGCTAATGGCTCTCTACAAGATCGCGTTGGCGCACGCGCTCGTGCGGTCCAATTCCCTGGGCGAGTCCGGCGCCGCCTCCGGGCCGGATGAGATCGACCTCCGCGTTTTCGAGTGGATTTGGGACACGCCGGGGCGGCGCGACGAGTTGGCGAAACAAGTTCACGCGGGGGTGCGCCGCCACATGGCGCGGGGCGTCTGAAATCGCCGGGGGCTTCGGCGGCTTTGAGTTTTGGGGGTGCCATGGCGGGCGCGCGACAGGCGGAGACGAAATCTCGGGTACTCGATCGGCTCTACGGACACGCTGCCGGTCCGTTGCCGTCCGCCCTGAACGGGAAGCCCTGGCACGTCGCGGAAATGTGGCGCCGCTTTTCCGAATCGGCCGGCGCGCGGCAGCTTCCCGAGCGGTTCGACCATCTCGCGGCGGTACTCTATCTCCATGCCGAGGACCCTCCGCTCCTCCCAGAGCAGAGGTGGCTCGTGCAAAAGCTCGTCTTCCGGCGGAAGCAGCAGATCAGCACTCCCCTGATCACGAGCTGGGAGGAGCAAGATCCCAATTTCGGGCGGTGGGTTCTCGGCACGTTATGTTCCGGAGAGTACGGGGATTTCAAAATCGCCAACAACAATCATCCCCGCTTGAACAAGCCGCCGAGCAGCGTTCCACCGCCGAATATCGAGGTTCACCTTTGCTTCGGCGCGGGTTGGAACGGCGCGGCGCGCGCCTACTCGGTGGCCGGGTTTGCCGCCCTCTTGATCGACGACTGGCGCTCCGCCCTGCGGCCGCTCGACGTGAGCTTTCACGTCCACCGGCTCGCGCCGCTACCGCACTCTATCGGCCCGATCCTTCCCGGCGAGCGATGGCGGGATCTGCAGGAGCGCAGGCTCCCGCCGACCCGCGCTGTGGGAGCGTTGTTCCTACGCTCGGACTACGGCGACCTGGTGGAAGGGCCTGCGTGGACGCCGCCTCCGACGCGGTCCGGCGTCGGCTGGTGGTGCGCCAGCCTGCTCCAGGACGATCTCCACGAGCTCGGCTTCTCTCCGCGTGTCGGGCGCGCAGGTTGGTTCGCCCAGAACTCCCGGCTGCCGGCGCCGGTCGAGCACGTGATTCTCGTGCCGTCGCTGGGCGCGGAATTCCAGTTTTCGGGCAAGTCCCTGAACGCCGAGCCGGAAGGCTCAGCGGAGCTGCTGCGGGTCCGGCGCGAGAACGGCGGCATCGCGCTCAATCCTGTGCGCACCCGGGACCGCACATTCCCCACGAGGCACTACCTCCAGCTTCGGATCCTCGCGCTCGATCTCCTGCTCGACGAGCTTTGGGCGAAGGCACGGCAATGACGCATATTCTGTTTCCCCAGCTTCGCGACCTCATTCAAGCGCTGAACCTCTGCACGGAAAGCGACAGCCTGTTTCCGGAGAGTGTCCTGGTAGCTTCGGGCAAGGGGTGGGCGATTCCCGAATCGATGCTGAGCGGTTTCGACGACATGGCGCGCCGGCACGCATGGGCGCACCGCAGAGTGAAGGCGCCGCCGCCGGACGGCGAGGTCCAGAGTTTCGCCTCGGTCGTAGGCGGCTCGTGGGTGCCGCTGGATCCGTACCGCCGGCGGTTCAATGGCGCGCCGCGCGACGCCGAGATCGTCGTCGACCCCTTCGAGCCCAACACAGAGTACATCGTCGCCGCCAGAACCGGCGAGGAGGCGCAAAGTCTGCTGGATGCGCTCCTCTCCCATACTTGCGGCGAGTGCCGCGCGGTTCCGCTGTGCGTCTCGGCGGCCGCGGCGGCGCCCAAACAGCCGTTCCAGTATTTCTGGTCGCTTTCTGGCAACCGTCCGCCCGACGCAGCGCTGCGCATGGCGCCACGGGCCTGGTGGGGTCCCGCGGGATCGAGCCGGAACTTCGACATTCTGATGGAATGGCCTTACGGGTTGGGCGTGCCCGATCGCGTTCTGCAGCGGATCGCGTGGGGCAGCCTGCAGTCGGTCGTGCTGCTCTCGCGGAGCGCGCCGCAGACGCTGATTCTCAGCGCAGCCGGGGGCGGGAATCCGCGCATTCCGCTCATCGAGACCGGCGATCTGCGGCCCGCCCGAAGAACGGTCATCCCGGTCGCCGCGCAAACGCCGCCGGTCCGCTTCCGCGTGAACCTACGGCTTGCGGAGCGCCACCCGAAGCGTCCCCTGAGAGTGAGAATCCGCCAGTTGGAACGTGAGATCAACGAGAGGAGCCTGGAGATCCAGAGACTGCAGGGCGACATTGACGACGATAGCGGCGAATTCGATCCCGAGCCACTGTTCTTCTATTACTCGGCCGACGAATCTGAGGTACCCGACGAAATTCGCCGCCTCCTGGTGGAATGGACCGATCAGCCCGGCGATCTCGACTGCGTGCAGTACCAGAAGCTCGATGCGACCCGTTTTCCGAAAGGTCTTGATCAACCATACAGAGTCGCCCACGTTGTGACGACCTCGATGGCGCTCGGAGATGAACAGAAGGATCCGACCATCGGCTTTCGGCTGTCCGCCTACGTTCCCCAACTAGGCGCCCGGACACGATTTGAACAGCTTCGGGACTGGGCCAAGAAGGGCCTGCGGATCATGGTCCCGCATGCCAGGGACCTCGAGGTCGATCCACGATTCCGGCCGTGCCCTTCCTCGGTCGAAAAGTTGGGCGCGGCTTTGTCGGACAACGGCCACACCGCGAACTCCTTGTTCGTCATCGTGCCAAATCCCGACGGAGGTCTGTTGTCGTTCGGCATTCCGGTCGACGGCTTCAGACCGATTGCGCGGGCTTTCGACTGGGATTGCCAGGTCGAGGCCGCGGCGGCGCCGTCGCACGTCCTGGACACTCTTCTGCCGCAGGCTCGCGAGGCGTTGCTGACCGGGCTGGAAGGCGCGCTGGACTTAGCTGTCCGCGAAGAGGGAGGGCGGCGGCTGGAAGCACGGCGAAACGCGCTGCGGTCGGAGCTCAACTCGGAATCGGCCCGCATCCAAACGAGGCGGCAGCGTCTCGATCAGTTCCACAAGGACACGCATGACGCTGTGGCTTCGCAGGAGTTGGATACGGCGCTGCGGCAGCTTCGCGAGTCGGCCGCGCAGCTTCGGGAGACTGCGTCGCTCAGCTCGCCTGAGGAACTGTCGCGCAGCCTGGCGCGTTTGCAGGAAGTTACCGCCGCGTTGAGCCGAGAAATGGCGGAGCTGAAACGTCTGGAGCAGGCGGCCGCAGCCCTCGAACGCGATATGAAGTTCTGGAAATAACATGCAGCCCTGGATCGATTGGACAGAATGGGAGGCAGCGGCGGACCAGGCGGAAAAGGAAATCCTGGGGCTTCGCACGGCGGCGCAGATGGCGAAGCTGACGTGCCTCGCGGGCGCTGCAAAGCACGAGCAGAGCCAGACGCAAGCTGAAGACAACTCGAACGCTGTATCGGGCTGCCGTGACGTTGTCGAACCAATTGCCGCGGGGCGAAGGCGGGAGTTGCGCCGCGCTTCGACCGCGCGATGGAGCTCGGTGTGGCACAATCGCTGGCTTGGGTTTCGCGGAATCTGGCAGTGGCCCGCATGGAGGAAATAGCGCATCATGGCAGATCCAGCTCCCGTTATCGCTGCCGGCGTGACCCCGGCGCCGTCTCCCGAAGCGAAGCGAGGTCTCGCGCCACAGGGAAGCCGTTCCGCGCTTCTCGTTTCCGCCGGCATCGGCCTGCTGGTAGCTGCCATGCTGCGCTGCACACCGGTACAGCTCTACTGGAACGTCTTCCGCGATGCGCGGCTGTACGTCTGGTGGCCGGCGGTAGCCCTACTCGGCGCGGCCGCGTTCCCGGCCGCGGCCTGGTTTCAGTATCGGCGGGACGGTTTGGCCCGTTTTTATCCCCTCTCGGCATTCGCCGCCTCGACCGCGTTGTTTTCGATCCCTCCGTTTCTCGCATGGTCGTGGGCGGCCGACCGGTCCGCCGTCTGGTGCGCGGCCGCGTTGTTGCTCGGGACGATATCTGCGGCGGCAGTAGCCGGCGCATTGCTCTGCTATTCGGAGTTCTGGCGGGTCAGCAGTAGCTCGATCGCGTCCAGGGTCCTCGCCGCGATCGCCAGCGGCGAATTCGATCGCTACCTCGGCGGCGCCGGCCGGCCGGCATGGGGCTCCGCTCATTGCCTCGAGCTTGTCTATGGAGTGTACTGCGCGCGGAAGCAGACGTTACTAGCGGCGCTGTCCGCCTCGGGGCGTCGCGCGGAGGGAGTGATCCATGAAGCCGTGATCGGCTGCGTGGCTGGCGGGAGCCGGTTATTCGCATATCTCGCCCTCCCATGGCCCGGCGGATCCCCCGGCTCCGGGTGGGAGTTGCGACGCGGCCATGCGGCGCGCGAGATTGCCGTCTTGAGGCTCTGGGCTGCCGATCTCGACGCCGGATCCGAAATCCCGAGGGAAGACATCGCTGAAGACATCGCCGCGATGACCGCGGGGCTACAGCCCTTCCCGGAGCTGACCGCCTTCCTATCCGCTGTGATTCTTCTACCAGCCGTGGCGCGCGAGGCCGGCTTCGATGCCGCGGCGCGGGTCCGGGAGATCGTCCGCCTCTACCGCGCCATTCCCGACCGGTGCTACATCATCGACGGTGAGAAGTATGAAACGCAGCGTATCGCGCGAGACACGTGGGTCGCGGTCGCGCCGCTGGCCATACCCGGTCAGGTCGCGCTCGACGTATGGCGGCGGATGGGCGGTGCCGATTTCGACCTGCCCGGCGCGCCGCCTACTGCCAAGGATCCCGACCCGGCGTCGATGTGGGCCGCGGCGCGTCTGGTGCGGCTCTATCGCGAGTGGTGCCTACGCATCCATGCGGTCGATCCGGAGTGGGAGGCGGAGATCGTCGACCGTGAGGGCCAAGCGCTCGCTGCAGTTCGCGATTGGAGCACACGTTCGCGCGATGTCTGGCCGGAAGCGGTGGACACGGCCGCCTCCGCGTCGAGCTGGGTGTATCGGTACGTGTGGAAAGCGCCTGCAGTATGGGTGGGGATCTGCCTCCTCGTCGCCGCGGCCACCGGAGGTTATGTCTACACCCTAGACGAAGTGGTTCCCGCCATGCCGGGCAATACCGGCGGCAACGTCGTAGACCATGTGGAAGACCGGCGCTTCGGACAGGACTACGCCGCCGGCGACCTGCGTGCCATGGCGCCGTCGGAGAAGACCCTGTTTCTTGCGAGCAGCGACGGCCTGCTCGGCTTCGACCGCGCCAGCCGAGTCGTGACACCGCTAGGTTCGGGATCGTTCCTGGATGTCGCGGCCAATCGCGCCGGCGACCGCGTATTCGGCGCCTCTGCTGATCAGAGCGTGCAGTTCTGGCGAGGCCCGCGTCTCGAACCCATCACGCTGCTCGCGCGGCCAGCGCATCCCTACTGGCCCGGCGGAGAGGCGATCCGAGAAGCATCCATCGTGGCGGATTGGCTCGACGCCCGGGGATGGACCGTGGCAGTCCAGAACAAAGGCTTGGCGCGGTACCGCTGCGATCTGGACGCCGATGGCCGGTGTCGCGGCCGCCGCGATTGGCGCCTACCGAAGGGCTTGGCAGACGCGCCGCTGCAATCGGCGGTCATCGGTCCCAACGGCGCCTGGGTGCGCACGTCGGCGGCAATCGAGTTCGCCGGCATGGACAACCTCGAGCCGGATGCCACCCGCCATTTGGGTGAAAGCCTCACTTCGCTGGATGCCGGACCGCGCGGAGACTGGGCATGGGGCGCATCCGGCTCGGGCGCGGCGTGGTTCTATCACCCCTCGCACTCGTGGCAAGGGCCATATTTTTGCAGCAGCGACACCGGGATCCGGAGCGAGTCGGAGATACTTTTGGCGGCGCGCACCGGAGCGGTCTCGTGGCTCGCCACCGGGGACAGGCTCTTGTCGTACAACGCCGGGCCTCGCTGCCTCGCCGTGGCCCTCAACGGTGCCGAAGTGCAGCAGATCGAGCCGGCGGGGACGTCCGCGATCGCCGCCGCGCCGACGGGGCTCTACGAGCTTCAGCCTAGTGGTTCCGTGCTCACGCTCGACAAAGTCGAAAACGGCAAGGGCACCATCGACGCGATGTCCGTGACGGCGGATGGCGGCCTTCTGCTCTATCGAAAAACTGAGGAGCACCGCAGCGAAGTCCTCGGTCGCACGCCCAAGAACACAAAGCTGCATACGATCATTCCGGCGCAAGGATGGTCCGGGCCTGAAGACCGGACGCCCGGCGCGATTTTCACGATCCGGCCCGCGGGGGAGCGATTCCTATTCTTGGCTAGAGGCGGCGCTTTCTTCTACCATCCCGGCGCCCGTTCGTATGCCGACGCCTCCAAGTGTCATTTTCCGATAGTGAATCAGGACGGCAGCACGACCGACAGCCAGCAGATGCTCGGCGAGGTCTCGTTCGTCCTGCGCGAGCCCGACAGCGCCCATCGCGTGCTCGCGCTCGCCGGCGGAAATCCGGTGCGGATGCTCGACAACGAGACAGAATGGACAAGCCTGGACCCCCAGCGTCAGACAGTGGCGCGCGAACTGGCGGCCACTGGCGACCGTGTGATCGGGCTGGGCTTCGGCGGGCAGATCCACTCATATCTGCCGAAACGCGCCGACTTCCTGGTCGGACAGTCCCAAGCCCTGGCGCAGTCGCCGCCATCGAACAACCGCTTCCTCGGAGACTTTCTGCCTGGAAAGCAGGGACCGAGGATCGCGATGCTCCACGCTGGTGCGACGGTTCTTTATGACCCCGAGTCTTCCGCGCTTTCCGATACGCCGCTGCCGCAGACGCTGCGCAACGCTGCGGAGGTGCGCTTCACTCCCACGGGAAGCTTGCTGTACCGGACCTCCGAGGGCGCGATCGCCAATTCCGCCGGCAACTTGCTCTTTGGGTACGGATCGGTTCCCTTTGATCCATCCAGCGCGACGGCGATCGCCAGCAATGGGAACGTGCTAGTCGGCGGGCTGAACGGCACGGTATCTTCGTACGACTGGAGCTCCGGCGCATTCGCTAACATCATCTCCCAGCCGCCGGCCCAGGTTGCGGTCACGGGAATCCAGCGGCTCGATACCGGCGACCTGGTGCGATATGCGAATGGCGCCATTCTGTACGTGAACGGTGGGAAGGTGTGCCGCGTGGACGCGCAGCATGCGGCCGGTCGCGGCAAGTTGGTGTTTGCTGCTGGCAGCATCGGCGTACGCAAACTGTCCGACGCCGGCGTGTGCGAGGCTGCTGGACCGGTGGCGTCCAGCGATATGCGCGCCTTCGCCGCTAGCGCTGTATTTGCGTGGAGCGGCAGGACGGCCTCGATCGCTCTCTTCACCGCCGACGGGAGGATGGGCGTGTTTGATGCCGACTCGGGGGAGTGGACGAGTCGGTTGATCTCGCCGCCGCCGCGGGCCTTCGCTGCGGGCCTCAGCGAGGCCTACGTGCTTGGCGGGAATCAGCTTCTCGGCGTGGACGCGAAGGGCTCCTCGGCCGTCCTCGCAAACGTGCCTGCGAACGCTTCCATGCGGAAATTCGGCAGCGGGATCAGAGTCGCGTATGCGCTCGGCAGCGAGATCCGAGTCCGTCAGTGGACGGGCGCAACCGAGGTCGCGCCGGTTTCGCGCGGCGGCAGCAAGCCGTCGGCATTCCAGCCGTCTCAAACCCGCTGTGCTGCCACGGAGGGCGGCAGCAAAATCCGGCTCGTAGATGCGCGCGGTGTCGCCGCAACTTACAATCTCGACAACGGCCAATGGGAGGAAGGCCCGCGGATCGTGGGCAACGCGGCATTCGCCGGCTGTTCGCTCGATACCCCCGCGGGTTTCCGCGAACGGGTGCGCCGCGCCTTTTCCGGTGCCCGTCTGCGTGTCTTCTTCCGAGGGAACGGCGGCACCCTCCTCGAGCGCAACGCCGACACCGGGACGCTTACCCCTGCCGCTCCGCCGGAACACTGGATAAACGATCAGCCGCTTTCGGACAGCCGCTTCCGCTTCGCTCCTGGCGCCGTGGCGTCCTTCCAGCGCAACACTGCTCGTGGCTGGGAGAACCTCCACCCCGACGGGAATGGCTTCGTGGAAGACGGCTATGCCAGCGCCGTAGTCGCGGACGGCGGCGACGTATGGGCGCTCCAGAGCTCGCAGTTGATCGAGTTTCGTGTGGAAGGCTCGCGCCTTGTCGAGACCGGTCGCACCAGGTCCGCAGCCGACGAGCCGCAGATTGCCGCGCCTTCTACCCCACCGCCGGCAACACACGCCGCGGCGGGCGCTCACATCCGTTGGTCGGCAGCCCCCGGAGGCGTTTACGTTCCGAAGTGGGAAGAAAGCGCGATGAGGAAGGTGCCGGTTTTCGGGAGTTGCGGTGCGATTTCGTCCGAGTGCGTGGTCGATCTCGGGATCGGACCGGCCGGTGAGGTGGTGGTTGCGACCGAAGCCGGAACCGTCGTGCGCGACCCCGAGACGCTCGCGCCGGTCGCTTGGCATCGCGATTGGAAGGGACTGGGGCCAGCCCAACCTCCAGTCGAGAGCGTCGTCGAGACGGGACCGTGGATATGGACTCTCAGCTCCGGACGTCTGCGGGTCGTTCATCGCCGGACCGGCGCCGAGCGCAGAGTCGAGCGCGAGGGGGTCGGATGGCGGTTCCGTGACGATTGCGTGGATTTCATCCGCCGCGACGGCGCGCGGTTGTTTGCCGAAACCCACGACGGCGTTTGGGAAATCGACGCCGGCGGAATCCGGCGAGGAGACGGCGACTTCATTTCCGGCGCGAGCCCGGCGTCCGCGGTCTTTCCCGACGGCGCGTCCGCCGATCCGGCAGGCCTCGGCAGGGTCATCGCCATAGCACGCCAGCGCGAGTGGATCACTTTGTCGCCGCGTGACTTGGGCAGCCGCCCGGCGTTTCAGGACGGCCGCTTCTTCTTCGACACGGCGCAGAGTATCGCCGCGGCGTCCGACGGCGTCTACACGCTGGTCCCGCAACGGGGCGTCGTCCGGCGCAGTCTAGAACGGCCGAACGAAATCGCCGATTTCTGGCAACTTCCCGGCAGCGCGGAGCCTCTCACTGAGATCGAGGCCGGGCACGGCGCCATCCGGCTGCGCGCCGCGCGGGACACGGGTGCTTCCGGCGTCGGGTTCAGCCGGGCCGGAGACAGATCGTGGAAGGTATGGGATACGGTCGGCGAGCAGGAACAGGTAACCGTGGGCCCTGTCACATGGCGGGGCGAGGGCCATTCCGGCTCGACTTACTCGCCGAACATACGCACGGGCGACAAGTCGCTCCTGCCGCAGTGGTGGAGCTCCAACCGATTCGCTTGGGAAGACGTGCGCGCTCTTGGAGCGCTGACGGACGACATTGCGGTGTTTTGGACCGCCGCTGGACTGATGGCGCTGACGCTCGACGGAGGGCAAGATGCCCTGGCATGGACCATCCCGCAGACGCCGCTCGATCACATCGCAAGCGTGCGCCGTAACGGTCGTCGGGAGGGGCTGGTCGCGTGGGGCCAAAGCGGTGGCCTGCGGCTGTCCCGATCCCGCGGTGGCATCCAGATGGTCTCCGTCCACCGCCCGCAGGAACTGCAGGAGGTTTCCGGCCTCGTACTCGGGCAACGCGAGTCGCCCGAGGGCGGCGAGATCTTCCTTACGGAACGATGGGGCAAGCCGGGCCAGTGGCGCCCGCTCGCCAATGAACTGAGTTTCCCCGCTTTCGCCGGTGGACAGTTGGCGATGGACGGAGCGGTCGCGGCGACGCCGCTGCTGGTGTCGGGCCGAACCGAGTGGTGGACCGTCGCGGGCTGTTTTAAAGCGGGGTGCCTTCTGGTCCGCAACGAATTTACGGGCGGCAGTCTGGTGGCCCGCGAGGTCGTCACCGGGCCTTGCCGGTTCGACTATCTGCGGGAGGCGGGAGGCGTCTTTCTGGGCGCCTGCGTCCGCGACGGGGTGTGGACCGTCCTGCGCCTGGATACTGGCCGCGGAAGGTGGACCCCGACCGATCTTTCCGCCGCTGCAGGCGACTTCAGCCTAGGCGGCAGCGTGAGCTTCGACGTTGCAACGCTGACGTGGCACGCGTCGGGTGATCGGTTGCCATGGGGCGGCGCCGCCTTCAGCGTGGCGCCGGGCGGGTATCCGATTTTCGCCTCGCACGGGGAGAAAGGCGACGCGCTCTCGTTCGACATCGTGACTGCGATCTCCTACGACGAGGCCGCATCGAAGCTCGACATCGGGACCGAGGGCGGGCTGTTCCGGTGGACAGTGTCCGACTCCATGCCGCTTCAACTGCGCCCGCGATCCGGCGCGCTGGAGTTTGTATTCGAACCCGCCGCGCCGCCCGGCCAGTGGGTAACCGGGATCACCCGCTTGCGGCGCGACAACGAAGACCGGCTTTGGGCGTGGATGCGGGAGCGGCAGGCAGTGGCGCGGTTCGCGCCGCCCGTGGGGTGGGAATTGCAGCCGGGAGCTTGGCCGGCGGCCCGGTTCGCGCGCGAAGGCTGGACCGTCACGTTCGGCGGCGCCGGGATCGCCCATGGTGAAACGCGATGCCTGAACAGCTCCGATGCCTTCGGTGTGGGTTCCGCGCCAATCGACAACGTAATCGACTTCGACGTCGAGGCGGGCGCGGTATGGGTCGCCACGGCGAATCGCGGGCTCTTCAAGATCTTCACTGCTAGGCAATGTCCTTCCAACTGAGCCGGCCGCGGCGCTGAAACGGGCGCGCTGGGCTCCTGCTTTCCGGGGTAGGGGGTCACATGCTTCACTCCGGTCTTCTCATCCTGGGTCACATGGCGCTGGACGGTGTCGCGCGCGGCGCCCACATTTTGCGGGAGGGAGAAGTCGAGGTTACCGTCGCCAGCCGCCGCTTTATCGTCCGGCTCATCGGCGGCGCCGTCTGTCGGTCGAAGCCCTATGCGGCGATCCCCGATGATCTTTGGCGACTCGCCGCCGACGTCAAGGCCGGCGGTGGCGGCCCCAATTCCGCGCGGGCCGCCGGCCTAATGGATTTCCGCCGAATTTTCTACCTGGAATCGTGCCAAGAAGAGGCGCTGCTGACACGGTCGCTCGCCTACCCGCACGTCACGGTTCGTCATCTCGGGCTTCGGCGCGCACCGCGGAACCTCGTGCTGGATGCCGTCAGCGAGCGGCTGATCTGCCGCTCGCGGCTGGAGGCGGCCGAGCCGCTCGGGAAACGCGAGGCCTCCGTCCTCGCCGAGTACCTCCGCTGCCGCTGCACGCTGGCCAACTCGATCAAAGACGTCGAGATCGCGGAGCGGGTCGCCGCGGCCGCGCATGCGGGAACGACCGAGCTCGTGTGGGTGCTCACGAGCGCGTTTCAACCCGATTTCCACCAGCGGGTGATGATGCCCGCCGCGACCATCCTAATCGTGAGCGCAGACGAAGTCGCCTGCTGCTCCGGCGAGGGTGTTCCGATGACCGTGGAAGGGGCGCTCGATGCCGTCGACACGATCCGCGGCTTCGCGCCGCGTGCGATTGTCCTGGTAACGCTCGGGGGCGACGGCGTCGTGGCTTCGGCCCCCCGGTGCGGGGCGCTGCACATCCGCCTCTCCCGATCCTCGGCGGCATGGGCACTGACGGAGGGACTCGTCGCCGCCGATGCGGCGTGCCTCACGGGCGCGGGGGACGCGTTCGCCGCCGGCGCGGCGTATTACCGGGCGTTCGGCCGCTCGCTGCTGCCGTGGCTCGGCGCGCCCTCGGCGGAAGGCGCGGCGCTCGCGGGCTGCGCCCTCGCTGTGCGCTGGATCGGGAGGCTGGCTCCGCTCACCCGGTCCGACTTCGACCTCCGCGTTGTTGCCCCGCCCGGATTTCGGGTTGCCGCCTGAGTTGGGTCGGCGCGCAGCCTCAGGCGGTGGGGCAGGCTCCGTCGAATCGGTCCACCAAACGAGGCGACTTGGTGCTCGCTCTCGCGGGCCTCTGCGGCAAGCGCCCGCTCAGATGCGGGGGGCCGCGTAGCCACGACGATTCGGCTGGCCGAATTTTTCTATTGGACTCGAAAGCCTGGAACTCAGCTTCTTTCGAAGACAGACAGAAGCATTTTGCCGCTCTTAACTTAACGACCATCATCGGCAGCTCTGCATTGCCGGCTCAAGGAACGCGGCTGCAAAGAGATGGCCGCCCTTGGATATGTGCACGGCCCGAAACTGTCCCGCCCATTCGTACACATCCTGGAAGATGTACCGATGAATCGCCTTAAGGTGTACGACATCGAATCTTCCCGCAGCAGGAGTATCGATCAACTCTGCAATGCGGCGGTGCGTTCGGCGGGCTTCGAAGCGTTCCAGTAGTTCTCGGTCAGTGAGACCGCGTAAGTTCTTGAGGATCCTCACTAGCAGCGGGGTTCGGTCTCTCTGCGCGGACAACAATGTCATGGTTCTGTTGCAAAAGGTCGAGTGTCGCTCAGTCGTCGATTACGCCGCCGCGGCCGATTCATTCTTGCAGTATTCGACGCACCAGGGCCCATCAATGCCCGACATCAACCGGCTGATCAGACGGGCCGCCAGGGCGTCCAGTAACTCTTCCGTGATTTCCGCCGCCTGGATCGGCACGGGGCATCCTATTAACCGATGAATTCGCCGGTGGCAAACGCTTGCATCGCAACTTGTCGATTGAACACCGCCGGTTGCGCGTTGCCCATCACCCGCGTCGGCCCCAATCTCCCGCCACCGCCCGGTCGATCTCGGCAATTGCGATTCGCCGCGCCATGACTACACTCCCTTCTTTCTCACGTGCAAACATGCATATCCTCCTGAGGCCGAATGGCCTGCGCGCGGTAGATCATGATCGCCTGGCCGTCCGCACTGATCCGCGCTGGGCATTCCGGCCACATCGTTCGTACAAGATCCAACCACCGTTCCAACCGTTCTCGAAACTTTCTGGGGCGAACATACTCGGCGCTCCCCAACTGGTTCACCAGACCGTAGTCCCCAAACAGTGGCACACGCTCTTGCCCCTTCGCCGTAAAGCACCGATACGCGAGCCACATAAAAAGATCGAGTGCCGCCGGCGAGGAAGAAAGAGCCTTAGCCGCCTCCAGGTCCGCAGGGATGGGGTGGCTTTGGATCTCACGATAGAACTCGTCGCTCAAGACAATCATGTTCTGGCAGTCACCGGGCAGACTTTGTTGTGCTGGATCGCGGGAGTACCAGATGCGCGCCTCGGCCATGAAGTTGAACCGGACTTGGTGAATCACGGCAGCTTTATCGCGCTGCGTATCGGTGCCGAAGAAAATCGTGGCACCAAATATTCTTTGAAAAGCGCCAAGCAGCCGCCGGTATTGGGAACCGCCTTGCTGCATGCCAAAAGTGTCCAGCATTTCGGCTGCACTCCGGACGATGATTGTCTGATTCTGCTGCCGGACGGCCAGAGTGGCTAGCTAGCTTAGCTAGGAAGATGGGGACCAGGCGGTCCTGCCCCCATGGCAGGCCGTAGTTGGGATGACCGGTCACCTGCAGGAGAAACTGTCCATTACGGCGTTCGTGGAGCAAGACACCCTCCGGAGGCTTTTTGATGGGCAGGCCGCTTAGGACGAACGGACGCGAGGCGAAGCCGAGATTCTGGCTGGCCGAGCCTCGCTTCAGACGGACACACTCAACGGCTTCGAGCTTGCGGAGTTTCTGCTTGGACAGTGGAGTGAACCCCGTGCGCTCCAGTATCAGGTCGGCTTTCTCAAGGCCGGCGCTAGGCGCCGGGACGTCACGACTTAGAGGAATTGACGACAATGGTTCGCCTCAACCTGCTGCCGCGATAGCACGGGTTGGGCGATCCAGGGAAGGGTGAAAAGAAGGAGAAACACGAAGGGCAGTTAACGAAGCAATTCGTTGCTCCGTTTACTCCGTTAAGCGGGGTTTTCGTGCAAGTTGCTGAATCTCGGTGGTTGCATATGGTCAGAATGCACCGTAATGGCCGCAGATGTTCTCTATATTCAAACGAATGCCATATTCCCAAGCTGGAGACACGGGTTCGAGTCCCGTCTCCCGCTCCATGAAGTCTTTCATAATGAGATGTTTGCGGGCAATCTCGAATATCATTGCCCTGCGCTTAATGGCAGTAATCGAGAGCTAGGCCCGCCCGTAGCTTATTGATTCCATTGCTGCGTGCCGGTTTGAATGCCAGCCCGGTACGCTGGCATTCGCCCTGCGTACTGCCATGACTCAGATCGGATTTCGGCGACATCAATCCGAAATGGCCGAAAAGGATCGACGGCGGCCATGGATACGTGAGGTTCTGAAATGCCCATAAGACTGCCTCTCCAAAGCTGAAATCCGAACACGTTTTTTGCAAGCGACGCAAGCAGCCGAAAATGTTCCGGGCAGGCTTGTACGCCCGTATTTCGACCTCGCCATACGTAGTATGCTGCCCGGCTTGGCTGGACCATCGCTTGCAAGTCCGGGAAGTTGGCTCGCGCGCGGCAAAACGAGAGGCTCGCGAGCGAATCTTGGAGGCTGCGCGCCGGCGGAACATTACTGTAGTGCTCGTATGGCGACTGCACCGGTGGGGCCGGTCGGTTACAGACTTACTGGCAACGCTTCACGGACTCGATTTAATCTCCTCTGCCTGGGTCTTCAACAGACGATCTACCTCCGGAATTGATCGCGCGAAGCGCTTCGATCCGACGCGTCGCGTAACCGGGCTTTTTGCTAGGGCCAAGGCGCACCTTGCTGAGAGATGCGGTAGTGCGTTCTTCAATTCTCTTGTAATTGCTCGGACAGGGCTAAGCTCAATACTCTTCACTTAATGATCCTAATGGCTGCGGAGATGTCCCTGAATGGCGAGCGCTTGTAGCCGCGGCGCAGGGGGAAGCTACTCATCTTCCGCTTGACCCCTCGGGGATTGCGGCG
Organism: Bryobacteraceae bacterium; assembly: GCA_035602155.1. Lineage (GTDB taxonomy): Bacteria > Acidobacteriota > Terriglobia > Bryobacterales > Bryobacteraceae > Bog-159. The sequence continues at coordinate 19,664 of DATNMW010000432.1, forward strand.
ATTGCGGCTGGAAACGGCAGA
>DATNMW010000433.1:0-61257 GCA_035602155.1 Bryobacteraceae bacterium
CCCCGCCGATGGCCAGCGCCAGCGCGGTGACCGCCAGCACAGTGACCAGCGCGCGCCGCCGGTACACTCTGGCTGCGTAGGTCAGGTCTTGCCGTAACTCCCGCGCGAACTCGCAGGGAATCGAGGTGGCCAGATCCGCCAGCGCCCGGAGCCAGAAGAGACCTCGCGCCCAGCGGACTCGCGCTTGGGCATAATCGTCGCGGAATTGGCGTTCCAGCGGCGCCTCGTATTCCTCGCGGAATCGGGCGGGATACAGCTTCAACAGAAAGCGGTAGATTTGTTTGGGATCGGCCATGGCGCGCCTCACGCAATCTGGGGAAGCCCCAACCGATCTTCCGCCAGGCGGACCAACTGCCGCATGCGCACGGCTTCGGCCTGCGCCACGCGCTTGCCGAGCGGCGTGATCCGGTAATAGCGGCGGCGCTCGTCATCCAGGTGCGCGTCGGGCCGCTCATCGGATTCTTCGATCAACCCCTGCTCCAGCATCTTGTTGATGGAGCCGTACAGCGCGCCGGAACCAAGGTTCAGCTTGCCGCCGGTGCGCTGCAGAATCTCGCGCTTCAGCGCGTAGCCGTGGCGTTCGCCTTCACCGAGCGCCAGCAGCATATGGAAGATGGTGGGCGAAAGGGGCAGCAGGGATTCGACTTGAGATTGACTAGCCTTAGTCATAGTATGTCACTATCTGATATAGTATATCGGTCTGTGGCACTTTGTCAAGCGCGCATAGTCTTTGGGCTTGTGGGGCGGGCAATTCTGCCCGCGGACGCGCTTTTCAGCGCGTCCAAGCCGGCTGGAAAGCCGGCTTGCAGCCAGGATTGGCTGCCCCACAAAATACGGGCGTTACGAAGGATAATAGATTCACGATGGCCTGTTGCATAAAGTTCTATATAAATGGAACTTGGGAGGACGCGCCCGGCCGCACCCTGCACCCGATCGCCAATCCGGCGACTGGGGAGGCGATCGCGCAGGTTCCCTATGCCACGGCGGAGGATGTGGACCGCACCGCCCGCGCTGCGCACGCGGCCTTCCTGAAGTGGCGGGAAGTGCCGGTCGTGGAACGCGTGCAGGTTTTCTATCGCTACAAAGATCTGCTGGAAAAGCACGCCGGTGAGATCGCCCGCATCCTTTCGAGTGAGAACGGCAAGACCGTGGACGACGCCGCCGGCAGTGTGCGCCGCGCGATACAAATGGTGGAAGTCGCCTGCGGGATGCCCAGCCTGATGATGGGCCACTCGCTCGAAAACGTCTCAAAGGGCATCGATTGTCAGACCATCCGCCAGCCGCTGGGCGTGTGCGCGGGCATCACCCCGTTCAACTTTCCGGCCATGGTGCCCATGTGGATGTTTCCCTTCGCCATCGCCTGCGGCAACACGTTCATCCTGAAGCCGTCGGAGAAGGTGCCGCTGACCCCCACGCGCACCGCCGAACTGCTCCACGATGCCGGATTGCCCGCGGGCGTGTACAACCTGCTGCACGGGTCGCGCGAAGCCGTGGACGCGTTGCTGGCACATCCGCTGGTGCGCGCGATTTCGTTTGTGGGTTCAAGCCCGGTGGCCAAGTACGTGTACCAGACGGCCGCTGCGCACGGCAAGCGCGTGCAGGCGTTGGGCGGCGCGAAGAACCACCTGGTGGCGATGCCGGACGCCAACGTAGACAAGAGCGTGGAGGCCATCATGGGGTCCGCGTTCGGCGCGGCCGGCGAGCGCTGTCTGGCGGGCAGCGTCCTGGTGGCCGTTGGCGAATCGCGTCCGTTGCTGGATGCGCTGTTACAAAAGGTGCGCGATCTGCGCATTGGCGACGGGGCGGCACCGGGCACAGAAATGGGACCGCTTGTGACTGCGGAACATCGCGCGCGCGTGCTCGGCTACATTGAAAAGGGTGTGGCGGAGGGCGCGCAAGTCCTGGTGGATGGGCGCGAGCGCATGCGCGGCGATAACGGCGGCGATGACATCGGCTATTTCCTGGGGCCGACGGTTTTCGACGGCGTGGCGCCTGGCATGGCCATCGCGCGCGAAGAGATTTTCGGGCCGGTGCTCAGCGTCATCCATGTGAAAGATCTGGATGAAGCTATCGCGCTGGTGAATCGCTCGGCGTTTGGCAACACCACCTCGATCTTCACGTCGGATGGGAAGTCGGCGCGCGAGTATGCATCGCGCATCGAGGTGGGGATGGTGGGGGTGAATGTGGGAGTCGCGGCGCCCATGGCCTTTTTCCCGTTCTCCGGCTGGAAGAATTCGTTCTATGGCGATTTGCACGCGCACGGCCCCGACGCCATCGCTTTCTATACGGAGCAGAAGGTGATCATGAGCCGGTGGTTTTAGGCAGGCGCCGGCCAGGATCTTTGGCCGCTGCGAACCTCAAAACGGCATCCAGCCCTTTGATCGCCTGGTCGAGCAGGTTATGCCCCGGCCACCTTATAACGATGCCCGGCGCGTGTTCTGGATTGTCGACAACTGTTCGGCACACCGCGGTTCCAGGGCCGTGCAACGCCTACAAAGTAGCTATCCAAATGTGGTCCTGGTCCACGCGCCGATGCATGCCAGTTGGCTGAACCAAGTGGAGATCTACTTCTCCATCGTGCAGCGCAAGCTCAACAAACTCAATTTGCCCAGTGACACTAAATAAATCGGCCCCAAGAATACGTTAGCGTATTTCTGAAATGACCGACTAAGGAATATGTCAATAGCAAATATTGCACCAGCATTTCTGCCGCACGATCCCATGCCCACTCCCGATCGACTGGTGAGCCTATTAGGCGATTTTCGCCAGCCTTTTGTATGCTTTGATCGCCGTGTTTTGAAACTCCCACGCGGATTGTCCAGTCGGCGGCGTTCCCTGCCACTCCAATTGCCAGGCGTATCCCTTTAAGAGCGGCCGGGCAATGACGCGCAAGGCTTGTCCGGCGAACTCGGGGTGCCGTTGGACGGCTTCTGCGAGAGCCAGACGATTCAGTTCGGGATCGATCTCGACGGGTTGCATGCGATCGCGTATGCGACCATGGTAGCTGAGAATCGGGGAACCGCGCGGCCCGATATGCCGTATTGATGGTGAGGCTTATTTATGTCCAAGACTATCTTGTGGGCGTTCGCCCTTTGCGTCATGGCGGCTTTTCCCGTAATGGGGGACCAGTGGAACAAGACTTTCAGCGTGGGCGCGGCGCCGCAGTTGCGCATCGAGACCAGCGACGCCAATGTGACGTTGCGGGCGAGCAGCGTGAAGACGATCGAGGCGCGGGTTTACACCTCCGGCTGGAGGATCGGTCCGCTGGACGTGCGCGTGACGGATCATCAGACCGGCGATCTGGTGGAGATCGAAGTGAAGATCCCGAGCCTGCATTTCAACCTGGGAAACCGGTGGGTGAAGATCGAAGTGCAAGTTCCCAGCGCGACCAAGGCGGACGTGCATACGGGCGATGGCAATATCCGCGCGGACGATCTGCGGGGGCAGATCCGGCTGGTGACGCATGACGGAAATATCGACGGGGAGGGATTCGAGGGCGCGCTGGAGGCCAGCAGCGGCGACGGCAATATCCGGGTGCGGGGGAAGTTCAGCGGGCTGAACCTGCGCAGCGGCGACGGTAACATTGATGCGCAAGTGGCTCCGGGATCGCACATGGCCAGCGGTTGGACGATAAATAGCGGCGATGGCGGGGTTACGCTGCGGCTTCCGGACGGCTTCGCCGCGAACCTGGACGCGCACACCGGGGACGGGCGGATCACGGTGGATCTGCCACTCACGACGGAAGGCGGCATCCACGAGAATGCCGTGAGCGGGCGGCTGAACGGCGGCGGGCAGGTGCTGACGGTGCGCACAGGGGATGGGTCGGTTCATCTGGCGCGGCTTTAGTTATGGGGCCAGAGGCGAGCTATGCTGAAAACCCGGCAGACCACAAGAAACGATGGTCTGCCCCACGGCCCCGGAAGGCTAGAAGGAAAGGCTGGCTCCGGCTTCCAACTCGTTCAGCACGGAGGCATAGGACGCGCCTTGGAGGGTAGGGGCCTGCCAACGGATGAACCGCATTTCCGGCACTATGCGGATGTGGAATTCGTCGATAAACCGCATACCCAATCCGGCCACGACTCCGAGGTCGTTGACCTTATTCGGCGTGGCGGGGTTTTCGTTGTAGTCCGTCTCGCCGCTGGGGTACGTAAAATCGTTGCCGGTCCGGATCTTGCCCACGTGGCGCAACTCCACGCCGCCGGTAAAGAATATCCTTTTCTTCCAACCATGCGACCATAAGCCGTAATAGTGCGCCAGGAGGGGATACTCGTAGTAGTTAACCTGCGAGTATGTGGAAGTGGTAGTGACGGGGCGATTATCGCCGCCGGTGGTACTGCTATTGTAGCCGGTATAGATGGTGGCGTTCTCGGTGTAGTCCACGTGATGAAAGTGAATTTCGCCGGCCAGGCCCCAGTGGTTCGTCAGGCGATATTCCGCCATGACCCCAGGTCCCCATTTGGGCGAAGTGGACGAAGAGCTGTAGTTGTACTGTTCCACCGGATTGGTATTCTCCGTGATGGTGATGACGTTTCTGCCGTTCACCAGCGGAAGGGGAAAGTACATCACGTGTATGCCGATGGTGAGACGGCGGAGCGGCGAGGGGACCGTGTCGTCCGCGCCCAGCAATAGAAAGCCGGGAAACAAGCAAGCGCAAAGAGCGGCTTTCGAAAAGTCTGCAAGAGTCATGAATAGCTTTCTCCGGGTCAGAACTGCAGGCGTAGCGCAAGCTCCATGGATCTTGGCCCGCCTGAGCGGTATAGGGAATTCACACCGCCGCCGAACGACTGGTTCAGCATCTGGGTCACGACGCCGAAATCCGGGCTGGCCAGGTTGGCGCCTTCCTCGGGGGCCGGGTTGGCGAAGTTCGGATGGTTGAGGGCGTTGAAGGCCTCTAAGCCGATGCTGAACTTGTAGCGCTCAGAGATGGGAATCACCTTGCGGAGCGCCAGATCCACTTGGGCGAATCCAAACCCGCGCAACTCGTTTCGTCCCATATTGCCCTGCGAGTAGCCGCACGGCGTAATGAATGCGTCGCTGTTCAGCTCACGCCCGTCAGGCGCGCCAGGATCGTCGATCCAGATGGCTCCGCCCACGTAACTGGGCCGGATATTGGCGAAAAGACCGGTGGTGGAGACGCCGTTAGTGGTGCTGGTGGTATTGCAGCCCGTGGCTGCACTGGTGGACGAGCTGACGGCCGAGAGATCGAAGGGCAGGCCAGTATGCGCGGATGCGACAAAGTCCAGATACCAGTCGCGGATGGGAGCATACATGCGCCCCTGGGGCGAGGGCAGGCGCCAGGAACCCGAGAAGGTCACATTCTGGCGGATGTCGTAATCCGAGTCGCCTCTTTCGCCGCCAAACAGAGTAGCGAAGCCGCCACCGAATCCGGAATCGGAGGAAGCGCTGTCGATGGAATGGGACCAGGTATAGCTCAACTGCGCCTGCAGAGTGCGGCTCAGTCGCTTGCGGAATTGTACCTGCAGGCCGTCGTAGTCGGATTCCGCTCCGTTGGTCACTTCCTGGAGAATGTCGTAGGCGGCGGTGTACGAGGGCGTGGTAGACGTACGCAGCAGGTTATTGCCCTTGCTGCCCACAAGGCTGACGCTCACGGTGGTCCCGACGCCGAAGTTCTTTTCCCAGGTGCCGTTCCACTGATAGATCAAAGGCGACAACAAGCCGGATTCGCCGGTCAGGATTTGTCCATAGGGGCGGGTGGGCGGCAGAACCGGGGGAACCAGGTCGCCCGGGGCGAGCGGGAAGCCGATCTCCGAAGCCGTCCGCACATCGGCGTAAGGGGCGCCGAAGAATGCCTGGCCGACGACCCCATACCCAACGTCGTAGAACATTCCAAACCCGGCGCGCAGAGTCATCTCGTGTCCGGGCGCGTCATCGGAGAGGTAGGCGATTCCGACACGCGGGGCAAAGTTATGCCATTGCGTAGCATAGATGGGTTGATTCTGGGTAACTCCGGCAAGTTGATCGCTGGATAACGCGAAGGGCTGGGGTCCCTCGCGCGCGGTGGGAGCGGGATTGAGGTCCCAGCGCAGGCCGTAAGTAACGGTGGTGCGCTCGGTGGCGCGGAAGGTGTCCTGGCCGTAGATGGAAACGTTTCTATAAGTCGGGTACACTTCTGGCACACTGGAGGCGACCTGAACGTTCAGGGCGTCACCGGTCAAGAGCGCATACAGGTTGGCGGTGCCGGATGCAGTGGTGTTGCTGACTCCATTGAAAGAAACACCCACGCTGTAAGGGTTGCGGTAAGTTGTTTGCAGAATCTCACGGAAGTCCACGCCGGTCTTTATATTATGCCGGCCATAGACTTTCGACAGGCTATCGATCCCATTGAACTGCTGCTGCCGGTTGTCGGAGTGCCCCCCAAACGAATAGCCCGCGAATCCGAGAACATTCAGGCTGAATGCGCCTGTGGCGGTGGTGACGCCCGCCGGAAACATCTCGGAATCCGTCAGCGGCACGGCGCCGCCGTAATTGTCCATGGTGGAAAACCCAGTCGCCGTAGCGGTGGAGTAGTTGACGCGCAGATCGTTGAGAATGCCGTCGCCGAATTCATGGGTCGCGCCAACGGTGGCGAGCTGCGAGCGGGAAGACTGTTCGGTGAGGATGTTGGGGGTGGAGAATTGGGTGCCGCGCTGCTGGCTATTGGATGGCGTCAGGCTGTAGCGGGCGAACAGAGTGGTGCGCGGATTCAGAATATGATCGACGCGGATGCTGGCGGAGCTGCTGTCGGCGGGATTGGAGGTGATGGCGTTGAACACGGCGCCGTCCAGTCCCAACGCGGCACTGTTTGGGATGGGAAAAGCGTTCAGGTACGGAAGGAGCGTGGTGCGGGCCGTGGCTCGGGAGGCAATGTCGGGCACATCCGCGACCAGGGATTCCGGAGAGGTGAGCGACAGCTTTTCGAACGCGATGAAGAAGAATGTCTTGTCCTTTGTGAGGGGACCTCCCAACACACCGCCTGGACGTTCCTGGTGTTCGCTGCCCTTGCCGTAGCCGCCGGCATTAGCGAACCAATCGTTGGCGTCGAATGCGCCACTGCGGATGTAATCGTAGAGCGTGCCGTGCAGATTATTGGTGCCTCCGCGGCTGGTCATCACGATCTGCGCTCCGGGGGAGCGGCCAAACTCGGGCGCGAAGGACGATGTTTGGATTTTCATCTCCTGCATGGAGTCGATGGAGATCAAGGACGTGGAGGCATTCGCGCCGCCCAGCGCGGTGGCGCCACCGCCGCCTCCGAAGCCGCCGCGGCCAAAACCGCCGCCGCCAGCGCTACCGGTCCCCGGAGCACCGCCGCCGGACGGCGATTGATTCAGGCTGACGCCGTCGAGCGTATAGTAATTCGTAGTGGAACGCAGTCCGTTGGCGTCGAAGCCGCCTGAACCGTCCGTTGCCGGCACGATTCCCGGCGCCATAAAAATAAGGGATTCGGCGTTGCGTCCGTTATCCGGAAGGTCCTGAATGAAATCCTGATCCAGCGAGGCGCCTTCCGCAGCGCCGCTGGAAAGAGCTTGGGCTTGCGCGGTTACTTGCACGCTGGTGCCTGGGACGGCAACCTTGAGTTCCACGCGAAAAGTTTGCCGGTCGCGCACCTGCAACGACAATTGGTTGACCTGGTACTTCTCAAAGCCCGACTTTTCGGCCACCAGAGAATAGTTCCCGGGCGGCAGAAAGTCGAAGACGGCAAAACCGTTCTCGCCGGTGTTCATTTGGATCGAGGTACCCCGATGCAAATCCGTGAGCGTAATTTTGGCGCCCGGCACGACAGCGGCACTCGGATCGAAAACCGTAACAGTCAGCGTCGCTGAGTCTTGCGCGAGAGCGGCGACACCGCCAAGAAACACGGCTAGAGCCGCGATTTGTCTGAGCACAACCTGGGTACAACCCCCTATTTGCAAAATTCCCGCGGCCAAAGCAAGAGCGGCAACTGAAGAATCAAACCCACGAGCTTATTTTTGTTCGAAGTCCAGTGACGGACCGCCGGCTGATCCGGGGTACGCCGATCCACAAATCTTTACGAATAACCACAATACCCCGTTCGACCTTGGCGGGGCAACCTGCGCTGGCGTCCGACCAATCTGTTGGACGGTGGCTGTTGCACATGGCGGGCCATCCGGAGCGCGGGTTTGGGAGGTGGTGCGCCGGCAGCATCCCCAATCCTATGCGTGGTATGGGTCTTGTCAGGCGCGATTTTGTTGGGGCGGCGGATGCGACGGTGTATCCCACGCGGATGCAGGTGTGCTGAAACTTCACGTTTTACATTGGGCGGGGAAGGCAAGCCAAACCGCCTGCCCCACCAAGCGGTTCCGCGGAACGCTCCTGCTCCGCTGCGCGACAGTTTTTGTTTTGGAATCGACGGTATTTAAGCGTTAGCGCGATGTGTGCGAAACCGACGACGGCAGCCAGATTTGGAACGTGCAGCCCTTCCCTGGTGCAGGCAGCAGACGAATCTCCCCACCGTGCGCGCGCACCGCCCATTGCGCGATGGAGAGTCCCAACCCCGCTCCGCCAAACTCGCGCGAGCGGGATTCATCGACGCGATAGAACCGGTCGAAGATTCTTGCAAAATGCTCCGGTGCAATTCCCGGACCGGTATCCGCGACTTCCAACCGAATGCTGCCCGCCGGCGCGTCAAGGACGCTCACCGAAACCAATCCGCCCGGCGGGGAGTATTTCACCGCGTTGTGAATAATATTCACGAGCGCCTGGCGCAGAAACATGCGATCCCCGGTTAGGCTGACGCCTTCGTCTCCTTCAATCGCGATTCGCAGGCCCTTTTCCTCCGCTAAAATTTCAAACAACCCGGCCGCTTCACGCGCCAGACCCATGGCCGGAAAAACCGTGGGATGCAGTTGGATGCGACCGGCGTCCGCGCGCGAGATGGTCAGCAAGCTATCGACCAGCGCAGTCAGACGATTCACTTCCTCCAGCATGCTGCCTATCGTATCGCGGAATTCCTCGCGGTTTCCGTTCTTCTGCAGCGCCACTTCGCCCACGCTGCGAATGGACGCCAGCGGCGTGCGCAATTCATGCGAAGCGTCGGAAGTGAACCTGCGCAGTTGGTCGAAGGACTGTTCCAGCCTTGCGAGCAGGTCGTTAAACACCCGCGCCAGATGGTCGAGTTCGTCCCCCGCCTGGCCCACGGGCAAGCGTTCATGCAGGCTCTGCGAGGTAATCCGCTCCGCCCGGCCAGCCATCTTCTGCAGCGGCGCCAGGGCACTACGGGTGAGCAGGTAGCCGGCGATGCCCGCTAGCACCAACACGATCGGCAGAGCCAGCAGGGATGCCACGCCGAATTCCTCGAAGCGTGCCCAAATGGGGCGCAGGCTATAAGCCAGCCGGATCAGGACAGGGTGGCCGGCGAGCACATGCCGGCGGCTGACCATCCACACCGGTGTTCCATCGGCAAGGCGCGCGGCGTGGTTCGAGTATTGGTTCCGGCCTTCACTGGGAATCGGGCGGCCGCCTAGCGCTTGACCTGCGAGGCGCCCGTTACGATACAGGACGCCGCCATCGGCAGAGCGAACTTCCAGGTAGCGTTCCAGTACCTGCTTGGACTCCGGATGATTGTGATAGTCCTCGTTCAGCAGCAGGCGCCCGCCGGCGTCGAAGTAAAGCAGCCCCTCCACTGTCTCGATATCCTGGACCGCGTAATGATCGAGTTGGCTGCGCATCTGGAAGAACAGGAACGCGGCAGTGAGGCTCCAGGACAACACCAGCACGCTCGCCAGCACAAAGAGGTACCACAGGGTTAGCCGTGTGCGGACGCGTGTGGGGAGGAATTTGCGGACCATTCTACTCTACCAATTCCCGCCGAATGTTCCCTGAAGGAACAGTCATGAAAACGTCAGAAACACTTAAGGCGCAAGCGGTGCCATTCAATGCTAAAACCTTAGACGTGAATCAAAATCATATTAGAATTTCTCGCTATAGTCTAGCTTCCGCCGCCTTTCTGGCCGGACTGACACTGATGCTTTCGCCGGTCGTCCAGGCTAAGAACAAAACGCCCAATGCCCTGCCCTCCGGACCGAACGATGAGATTCAGGTGGTCGGTCACATTCCTCTGACGGACGGGCCCGTCGGGCGCTTCCTTGCCACACAACACTACAGCAGTTACTATCTCTACGCCGAGAGCGATGCGGGCAAAGGTGTGACACTGATCGATGTGACGAATGCCGGCAAGCCTTCCGTACTCGCTAACGTCCCCTATTCGTCCGGTGGTTCCGACAGCCTCGCGGTAGTGGCGGGAACCGCGGCTCTGGTCACCAGCGCACCGGCCGCTACGGCATCGGCCACGACTGCATCGGCCGCCCCGCAAACGATCCGGATCATGGACCTTTCGGATCCGCGAAATCCCAGGGTTGCGCGCGAGTTTACCGGCGTTACAGCGATGAGCCGGGACGATCGGCGAGGACTGATTTTCGTTGCGAACACAGAGGGCATCTGGATTTTGAGGCAGCACCTCGCGCAAGATCCGGAAGTGGAGAAGGCGTACGCGAACTATGTGCTGTATTCTCATTGAGACATACCACTATGCGGGAATGCCATCAGTCCTGTTGCTCGCGCACCACAAAACCAACGCCGCGTACCGTATGCACCAGCTTTTGCTCGAACTGATCGTCGACCTTCCGGCGTAGCCGAGCCACATGCACGTCGATGACGTTGTCCAGCGGCGTGTGGCGGCCCGCCTCTTTCCAGACCTCGCGCGTCAACATTTCGCGGGACACCACGTGGCCTTGATGACGCACCAGATACTCCAGCAGTTCGAACTCGCGCGCCGTAAGCTCCAGCGGCTGGTCGCCGCGCCTCACGGAGCGCGCCTCGACATCCATGTGCAGGTCCCCAACTTGCAGTTTCGGGCTGGTCTCCGGAGCGCCCCGGCGGCTGAGCGCCCTGATGCGAGCTTGCAGTTCGGGAAATGCAAAAGGTTTCACCAGATAGTCGTCGGCGCCGGCATCCAGCCCGCGGACCCGGTCTTCGACTGCGTCTCTGGCCGTCAGGATCAGGACCGGTGTCTTGAATCCGCGGCCACGCATGGTGGTCAGGATCTCCAGGCCGCTTCTGCCCGGAAGCATCACGTCCAGCACCACCAGGTCGAACTTCTCGGCCTGAGCCAGGTAAAATCCTTCCTCGCCGGTCGGCGCCAGGGAAACCTCGTATTGTTCGGCCCGCAGGCCCTCGCGCAATGCCTCACCCAGCTTCGGCTCGTCCTCGATCACTAGAATCCGCATCTTCCCCTTAAGGTTTTCTGAAGCTGCCGTTAGGAAAACTTCAGGAAGTCTTCAGTAGCATTTTCAGGTTTTCGCCGGTATACCGGTATATGTAGGCTGCACGCCCCGAAACCATCCGTCTAGTCTATCGAGTCCATCGTAACACTAGACTATGCCAAATCGTTACAGTTCGATTACAAGAAAGACGCATTCACGAATGCTGGCACACGGCTTGGCCAAGAAGATCACGATTCATCTCAACGAGGACACCACCGCGCGGCACGACTTCCTCTACAGCGAGATCTTCTCCTTCTTGCGCGAGCGCGGAGTGGCGGGCGCTACTCTGATCCGGCCTGCGGCGGGATTTGGTTCGCACCATCGGACGCACTCGGCCGAAGGGGGACTGGCGGAGCGCGAACACCTTCCGGTGCAAATCGAGTTTATCGAGACAAAGGAAGCGGCGGAGGCGTTGTTGCCCGCCCTTTGCGAACTGATCACCGACGGTCTGATTGAAGCCCATGACACCACCGTTATCAAATCCGTGGCCCGGGAAGAGCCCAGCTAGGATGCGGAAGCGGTCCGTTTTCATGTTAGCCTTGCTCACGGCCGGCCTGGAGGGACGTTTCGCTCTGGCTCAGTCGCCGAAGAAGCTCACACTCGCCGATGCCGAGCAAATTGCGCTCCGCAATCATCCCCGGATCGGTTCGGCGAATCTGGTGGCGCAAGCGGCGAAATCGGCGATCGCCGAGAGCCGCGCGCCTCTATACCCTTTGCTCGCGGGCAGCTTCACTGGCGTAGGAGCGGACCATAGCACGACGCTCGCGGCGGGCGCCGTGCAGACTTCCAGCCTATACAGCCGCGTGGCCGCCGGGGTGACCATCAGCCAACTCGTCACGGATTTCGGACGCACCGCGAATCTGACCGAAGCGGCCAAGCTGCGGGCCTCCGCGCAGGAACAGATCGTCGGGAATACGCGCGCTGCGATTCTGATCGAGGTCGATCAGGCTTACTATCGGGCGCTGGCGGCCGATACAGTGCTCAAGGTCGCGCAAGCGGTGGTCGACAATCGCCGCCTGACGCTGCGGCAAGTGCGGGCGCTGGCGCAGAGCTCGTTGAAATCGACCTTGGACGTAAGCTTCGCAGAAGTGGCCGTTTCCGAAGCGGAACTGGCGCTGGTGCGCGCGGAGAACGACGTCCAGGCAGGCCGGGCGCGCCTCAACGCCGCACTGGGCATCGCGCAGACGGAAACCTTCGAGCTTGCCGACGAACCCTTGCCGCCCGCGCTCGAACCCAATGCGGAGGCGGTAGTCGCGCAGGCCGTGCAGCAACGACCCGACTTGGCGGCCCTTCGCTTGAGCCGCGACGCCGCGCATCGTTTCGCCCGCGCCGAGGGGGACTTGAGCCGGCCCACGGTCAGCCTGATGGGAGTAGCCGGCGCTCTTCCGGACGCCGATCCCAGGCTGCGTTCTACCTATAGCGCCGCGGGAGTCAATGTCAGTGTGCCCATTTTCAACGGCAATCTATATGCTGCACGGCACAGCGAAGCGGAGTTGCGCGCCCAGGCCGCGGACAAGGATGTCGACGATCTTACGGTGCAGGTTTCCGAGCAAGTGCGGGTGGCATGGCTGGAAGCCAACACCGCATTCCGCCGCCTGGATGTGACGGCCCGCCTGGTAGTCCAAGCGGAGCAGAGTCTGCGGCTGGCGCGGACGCGCTACGACAACGGCCTGGGCAGCATCGTAGAACTGAATCAAGCGCAACTCAGCCAGGTTTCCGCCGAGATCGCCGCCGCCGGCGCCAAGTATGAGTACCTGAGCCGGCGGGCCGCGCTGGAATTTGTAACTGGAGGGTTGCGATGAGGTCTGGTATCTCCGAGACGCATGCAAAGACGGCTCTGTTATGCGCCGTGATTTTAGGTCTAAGCTCCTGTGCGAAGACCAACGCCGCGGGTGAGAACGCAGCCAATGCGGCAGGCTCCGCTCCCTTGGTTCCCGTGGCCAAAGCCGCGCGCGCCGATCTGGCCAGCAACCTGGTGCTAACGGCCGAATTCCAGCCGTTTCAGCAGGTGGACTTGATGGCCAAAGTGGCGGGCTATGTGCGGTCGATCAAGGTGGATATCGGAGACCGCGTTCGCGAGGGCCAGGTGCTGGCGACGCTCGAGATTCCCGAAATGGAGGACGATCTGGCGAGGGGCGCGGCGGCCATCGATCAGGCCGAGGCCGAGATCGCCACGGCATCGGATGAGCTGCATCGCGCAGAAGCGGTGCACGACCTGGCGCACCTGTCCTATAACCGGATTGCGGACGTTCTGAAGCGGGAGCCCGGTCTGGTACCCCAGCAGGAGGTCGATGAGGCCCGCTCGCGCGACCTGATCGCCGAGGCGCAAGTCTCCGCCGCGAAATCCGGTTTGCGGACGGCCGAGCAACGCGCACGCGTGGCGCGTGCGGAACAGACGCGCGTGCAGACACTGCACAACTACATGACCATCACGGCGCCCTTCGACGGAGTCGTAACCAAGCGCTATGCCAATGAGGGATCCATGATCCAAGCCGGCACCGCCTCGCAAACGCAGGCGATGCCGATCGTGCAGCTTTCGCAGAACAACCTGCTGCGCTTGATCCTGCCGGTGCCGGAATCGGCCGTGTCGCGGGTCCATGTGGGTGGAACCGTGGACGTCCGCGTGTCTTCGCTGGCCAGAACATTTCCAGGACGGGTGGCCCGGTTCGCGGGCGACATTCAGCAGTCCACACGTACGATGGACACCGAAGTGGACGTCCCCAATCCGTCGCTGACCCTGGTTCCCGGCATGTATGCCGAAGTGGATCTGCGGGTCGATGAGCGCCGCGACGCCCTAACCGTTCCGCTGGACGCAGTGGATCGAAACGGAGGCTCCGCGCGCGTTTATACGGTCACGCCGTCCGGCGCGATCCACATAGTGGCAGTCAGCCTGGGCCTGGAAGACGACCGGCGCGTGGAAGTGCGGTCCGGATTGCGCGATGGCGATGTAGTCGTGGTTGGACGGCGCACCGTGTTGAAGGACGGCCAACAGGTGCAAACCAAATTGTTAGTGGCGCAGGTTCAATAGCCATGTCGCGGTTCGCCATTCGCACGCCATACCTGATCGTGGTCGTTTGTCTGGTGATCGTGCTGGTCGGGACGGTCAGCGTGGCGCGCATGCCAGTGGACCTCTTTCCGGCCATGAACATTCCGGTGGTCGCGGTGGCGACTTTCTATTCCGGCATGCCGCCGGAACAGGTCGAGGGCAACATCACGTATCACCTGGAGCGCTTTTTCACGCTGGCTAGCGGCATCGACCACATGGAATCCCGGTCGCTATCGGGCGTGAGTCTCATCAAAGTATATTTCCAGCCGGGCACGAATCCGGACTCGGCGGTGACCACCATCGCCAGCCTGGCCATGGCCGAAATCAGCCACCTGCCGCCCGGCACGCTGCCGCCGTTCGTGTTGAAGATGGACGCCTCCAGTTTGCCCGTCTGCCTGGTGACCCTGAAAGGCGAAGATCTCAGCGAGACGCAATTGAAAGATCTGGCGCAGAACGTGGTGCGCAATCAACTGGCGGGCGTGGCCGGCGCCGCCGTGCCACAGCCGTTCGGCGGCCGATGGCGCGAGATCATGCTCTATGCCGACCCGTTCAAGCTCGAAGCGCGGCAATTGAGCTTGATGGACGTGGTGCGCGCCATGAACGACTCGAACCTGATTCTGCCGGCTGGCGACGTGCAGATCGGGCCGTACGATTACAACATTTACGCCAACAGCCAGGTCGCCAAGGTCGACGATATTAATCGCGTGCCGATCAAGGTGACCGGCGAGAATCCGGTGCGCGTATCGGATATCGGTGTGGCCAAAGACGCCTATGCGCTGCAATACAACGCCGTCCGCGTGGATGGGCAGAGATCGGTTTATCTGCCGGTATTGAAACAGGGCGGCGACTCCAACACCATCGCGGTGGTCGATGGCGTGCGCGAAAGGCTGAAGGGCCTGTTCGACGTTCCATCGTCGCTAGAAAGCCGGGTGGTTTTCGATCAATCCCAATTTGTAAAGACAGCCATCCGCACGCTGCTCGATGAAGGCGGCATTGGTCTGATCTTAACTTCGCTGATGATTCTGGTATTTCTTGGCAGCCTGCGCGCCACGGTCGCCGTGTTTTTCTCTATCCCACTGTCGGCGCTGGCGGCATGCATTGCGCTGCAAATCGGCGGCAGTTCGATCAACACCATGGTGCTCGGCGGGTTGGCCCTGGCGCTATCGCGGCTGATCGATAACTCTGTGGTGGTGCTGGAAAATATCTACCGGCATCTGGAGATGGGCGATCCGGCGGCGGTGGCCGCGGAAAAGGGCGGCCGGGAAGTGGCGCTGCCGGTTCTGGCATCTACGCTAACCCTGGTGGTCGTTTTCTTTCCCGTGACGCTGTTGTACGGAGTCAGCAAATTTCTCTTTTCGTCGATGGCGCTGGCGGTGGTGCTTTCGCTGTTTGCTTCGTACCTGGTGGCCATGACGGTGGTGCCTCTCTTCTGCGCGCGATTTATGGGGCATAACCCGCTTCCTGACGTGCGCGGCTCGGTAAGCTTCGGGCAACGGTTCAACGCGTGGTTCAATCGGGGATTCAACCGGTTCCTAGATATATACGACAAGCTGGTCGGCATGGTGCTGCGGCGTCCGGCATTTTGCCTGAGCATTTTGGGACTGGGCTTCGCGGCTAGCTTGCTGGTGTTCCCATTTCTGGGACTCTCCTTCTTTCCGCGCACCGACGCAGGGCAGTTTGTCATCAACGTGAAGGCTCCCTCAGGCACCCGGCTGGTTGAAACCGAGAAGGAGATCGCGCGTGTCGAAGCGCTCCTGCGCCGCATCATTCCGGAGAGCGATCTGTCGATGATCGTGTCGAACATCGGCGTCGATCCGGGCTTCTCCGCCATTTACACCTCTAACTCGGCCATGCATACCGCGTTCGTTCAGGTGGGCCTCAAACCCGGCCACAAGACGGACAGCTACGAGTACATGGCGCGCGTGAAGGATCGCATGCGGGAAGAGATGCCCGAACTGGCAGCGTACTTTTCATCCGGCAGCCTGATCGACGCGGTGCTGAACCTGGGACTCGCCGCGCCCATCGACGTGCAAGTGGGCGGCACAAATCAGCAGGCCAGCTATGCGGCCACGCTGGATCTGGCGCGCCAGATCCGGCAGATCCGCGGCGTGGCGGATACGTACATTCCGCAGGATCTCGATTATCCGGCGCTCCGGCTGGAGGTGGATCGCACGCGCGCCGGTGAGCTGGGACTGACCGAGAAGGAAGTCGTGCAAAACGTCATCACCGCGCTGACCTCGAACCAGATGGTGGCGCCCAACATCTGGATCGATCCGAAGAACAACAACAACTACTTCCTAAACGTGCAGTATCCGGAACACCAGATCCGGAACCTGCTCGACCTGAGGTCCATTCCGCTGCATGGCGCGGGGCTGAAGCGCCCAACGCGGCTGGACATGGTGAGCACCATCACGCACTTCGAGGCGCCCACGGAAGTGGATCATTACCAGATCCGCAGGGTGCTGGATATCTATGTGCGCCCGCTGGGCGAGGGCATCGGGTCGATTGCCAGCCAGATCGACGGATTAATCGCTCGCGCCAAGCTGCCGGTGGGCGTGAATGTCACGATGCGGGGAATGGTGGAAGGCATGCGCACATCGTTCAAGAGCTTCGCCCTTGGCCTGACGCTGTCCGTAGTCCTGCTGTACCTCATTCTGGTGGCCCAGTTTCGCTCGTTCATCGATCCGTTCATCATTCTGCTGGCCTTCCCGCCCGGACTGACGGGCGTCCTGGTGACCCTCTGGTTGACCGGCACCACGTTGAACGTCATGTCGCTGATGGGCGTGGTGATGCTGGCGGGAATCACCATGTCCGACAGCATTTTGATCGTCGAGTTCGCGCATCACCTGCGCCGCGAAGGAATGGCCGTCCGGGAAGCCGTGGCGACGGCCAGCCGCGTGCGGTTGCGCCCGATTCTGATGACCTCGCTGGCCACCATCATCGGCCTCATGCCGATGGCGCTGAAGCTGGGCGAGGGCAGCGAATCGTATGCCCCGCTGGCCCGCGCGCTGATCGGCGGGCTGAGCGTCTCCATGCTGTTTACCGTCTTTTCCGTACCGGCCGGATTCCTCCTTGCGTATGCGAGCCCGGAATCGGCTGGCCAGTGAAAGCATAAGCCCAATCGTAGTACCAAATACCAGTACTAACACCCTAGAGGCAGCCGGGAAAAATTTCTATCGAATCAATAGATAATACTTGACAAGGTGTGCCTAGTTGAGTAATTCTATCTGGAATAGGCCTCGCGGTTGTTGGGCCGTAGTTTTGAAGAAAAAGCCATTTTGAGGCCAAGGCGGAAGTTCGCCCTGTCTGTGATCTGGGGCATTGCCGTTAAGTCAATTATCCAGATCGTAAATGGTATGTTGCTTTTCGTTCGGAATAATTTTGAACAGGTTTTGCACTGTGCCGGCTTGGAAAGCACCCATGCTGGCCGATATAGATCCATTGGAGGAAATTGCAATGACGAATTTTGTTAAGACCGGGACCAAGGCGCTGGCGGTCCTGCTGGCGATTGGCGCACTGGCGGCAGGGGCCTATGCTCAACAGGCGGCTTCGGCCGGCAACCCGGTGACAACCAAGCCTGATGTCCAGTCGGCCGGCGGCGGCTATGCGGTAGACGGAAGTGGCCAGCCGCCCAGTCCGATCGGTACCGTGCCCCTGTTGTACCCCAAGCTCACAGGAACCTGGGCCGGGACAACGCCGTCGCCGTCGCTCTCCGAGAAGTTCAACCAGATGCTGCCGAAATGGCTGCAGTTCTCGGGCGAGATGCGTGAGCGGTTTGAAGGCTACAGCGGAGGCAGCTTCAAACACGATTCCACGAACGACTACGACCTGCAGCGCATTCGCTTGGGCATGGAGATCAAGCCCACCAACTGGGTCCAGTTCTATGTCGAGATGCAGGATTCGCGCGTCTTTGGCATCACTCCGGCGCTGCCGCCATACGAGGACACGGCCGATCTCCGCCAAGCCTACATTCAGTTCGGACCCACGGAGGGAAACGGCTTCAGTTTGCAGGGCGGCCGTTTCGATATGACCTATGGCAACAACCGCCTGATCGGAGACTCCTGGTGGAACAATGTTTCGCGCACCTTCGACGGCGCGCGCGCCGCCTACCAGCAGGGCAGGTTCAGGGTGGACGTCTTCGCCACCTCCGTGGTTATCATTCGCAATGGCGTGATCGACCATCACGAAGAAGGTAATAATCTTTACGGCGCCTATGCCACCGCGAAGAACGTGATCCCGCACGCCACGCTGGACCTTTACGAATTCTGGAATCTGCGGCCCAGCTTCGCGCTGGTGCAGGAAAAAGCCGGACACCTGGACGAGTGGACCACCGGCTTCCGCTGGGTGGGAGCGCTGCCCCACAGCTTCGATTACCGCACCGAGATGGCGTATCAGCTCGGCACGCTTTCGGTGGATAAGATCCGCGCCTGGATGGGCCACTGGGTGATGGGCTACACCGCTCAGCAAGCGCCGCTGCGGCCGCGCTTCTTCGTCGAATACGATTACGGCTCGGGGAGCGGGAACACCAAGGACGGATACGACAACACCTTCGACCCCATCTATCCCAGCACGCACGATAAGCTCGGCTTGGCGGACCAGTTCGGCTGGCGGAACATTCGGGATTTGCGATTCGGCCAGGAATACCACGTCGCCCGCAAATGGACCGCGGCCACCAGCATCCACGACTTGTGGCTGGCCAATGCGCATGACGCCTTGTATCCCACGCGCGGCTCGAACATCGCGCAGGATGTCGCCGGGACGGACGGCACTCACGTGGGCGTAGAGCTGGACGTTCAGGCTATCTACACTCCCACGCGGCAGACGCAGCTCGATTTCGGGCTAGGCCACGTCATTCCGGGCGAGTTTCTGAAAAAGACCACCCAGGGAGTGGCGTACACATATCCTTACATGCAGATGGAATACGTGTTCTAGTCTCCGCTCCTTTGAAAATCACGGGGCGCGCAAGCGTCCCAGAGGTGGGGCAGACGATCGCTTTATGTCGTCTGCCAGCGCGCGGCGAAGGAGGCAGACCACTAAAGACGATGGTCTGGCCCACCTGGCGCCGATTTTCGTCGCCTTTGGTGGGCCGCCGGCCCATAGGGCACTCCCTGACGGTCGCGGCTCGGTAACGCGCGGCCCGGCGGCACGAGTGTACCGAGTCGCGCACGAGTGTACCGAGCCGCGCACGTCAGTAAGCGGTCTTCAGACGCTCACTCAGACCGTGAATGCCGGCGGGGCTGGCATCGCCGACCACGAAATACCGGAGACCGCCTTCCGTCCATGTCTCGCTGCTGAAGGCCAGCTTCCGGTGCAGCGAGTATCCCGCATTCAGCCGGCTCAGATCGGCGCGGTCTTGGAAAATGAAGACCGAAATCCGATGTTTCCCGATCTCGAACAGGAGTTGTGCGCCGGGGCTTTGTTGGAAGTAGGCCAGGCGGCCACCGATTAATTCAAACGGCGAATTCCGCATCTCCGGTAGGTTGAAGCTGAACGGGAGTTTGCCTTGAAACCAAGGCTTGACCGTGTGCCGGTCGGTTGAGACCACATCCACCGGATTGGCGCTCGCCAGCGTGGAAACATGCAGGTCCGCGAGTTCACCCAGGGTCTGCTCAACGCGCGCGCGTTGCAGCCACACGGCCGCGGGAATCAGCATCGCCACCAGAGCGGCTGCGGCGGCGATGGCCGGTATCCATCGCCCCGCCCACCAGGCGCGCTTCCCCGCACTAACGCTTTGTTCAACTTTGAGGCGAAACTGCGGCGTGGCAGAAAACCGGCGCCCCACGGCTTGCGTCATGCGCTTCAATTGCAGGCGGCGAAGCGCGTCCGCGGTGCACGCCGGACATGCGCGCAGATGCGCCTCCAGTTCGGTCAACTCGCCGCCGGTAAGCTCGGAGTCCACGTAGCGGTCGAGTTTTGCACTCCATTCGCAACTCATTTGGTAACTCCGCGCACTGTCGCCGCAAGCCGTTCACGCATCGATTTGCGCGCCCGCGAAAGCCGCGACATCACCGTACCCATCGGGACTCCGAGCGTTTCGGCGATCTCGTGGTAGCTCATCTCCTCCATGTCGCACAACAGGATCGCCTCGCGGTAAGGCGCCGGCAACCGTTCGAGCGCATCTTGTACCGCTTGCTGGTCCGCCCGCGCAAGCAGCAACGTCTCCGGAGTCTCGCCGGTTGCCGGCATCGCCTCTGTGTCTTCGTCCAGGTCGAGCGGATCGGTCATCTTCACTCTCAATCCTGTACGCGATGTCAGAAACGTGTTCCGCAGAATGCGGAACATCCAGGCGCGAAGATTGGTCCCCTGCTGGAATGACGTGAAGCCCTTGAATGCCTTGAGGTAGGTCTCCTGCACCAAATCCTCGGCCTCTTCCCGGTCTTGCGTAAGCCAATGCGCGAAGTTGTACAGCGAGGCGAACATGGGCATCGCCTGCGCTTCGAAAGACCCGGTATCGGTGCGCCGATCCGTCACAACTCAATATAGTAAGCCCGCGCGGATCGTCAGGCGGCAAGTCCGCGAATCGACGGACTGCGTCTTCCGTCGGACGCCTCGGCGCGCTTCCTTAGCAGTAGCGCATCCAGGGACCATTTCCCTGGACCGTTGACCATCAAGAACGCGGTCGTCAGCAGCTGCGCATAATCCGAACGGCCCTCATGCAAGACGGCCCAGATCCCGACCCGCGGCGGTGAAGGCGGCAACGGCAGCGGTGAGGTCCCCAGATACAGCGAGATTTTCGTCGAAAGTATGGCCACGATCATTTCTATGATGAACGGAATTGCAATCAGCCGGGTCATGAGTCCTGAGAGCAACAGCAATCCGCCGGCGATCTCCAGGCAGGCGACAAAGTTGGCGGTCATGTGGGGAAACGGCATACCCAATTTCGTAAAGCGGCCGACTCCCTGGTTGGCGTAGACAAACTTCAAGATTCCCTCCCAGAAGAACACGCCTCCAGCCATTAGTCTGAGCAGCAGCGTGGATGTGGGACCCTGAATGGGCGGATTCAAAAGCGACGTTAACATGTTCTTCATTCGGTTTTCTTCCTTCAATGTTGCTAACTTGGAAGTGGGGAATTTATTCCTGGGAAAAAGCGATTGACATGAAAAACTTTTACCCGCCACTGCCGGACCTACAGCCATCCGCGAGCGGAGGCGAAACGGGCAGGATGCACCGGAGTGGACCCCAGGTAACGCGCGGCGCGAACGCTCCCACCGTGGTGAGCTTCACCGTGGTTCCAAGCGTACCCAGGCTCCCATCGGCTTCAAAGGGCGCCCACTCCTTGCAGATGCGCTTTGTCGGTGAGCGCCTGCCGGTCGGGATGAAACGATCCAGTGGCATGGTGAATCCGACGATCGCTTTGCCCATCGCGTTAGTTCCGTATGTATTCACTGGTCAGCGAATTCTTTGCCGTGAGCAGTTGCCTGGGCGTGCCTTCGAACATGACCTTGCCGCCCTTCGTGCCGCCTTCGGGGCCCATATCGACGATCCAGTCTGCATTTTTGATCACGCTTGTGTTATGTTCGATCGCAATCACCGTGTTGCCGGCGTCCACGAGGCGGTTCACGATCTCTAGCAGGTGACTTATATCTGACATGTGTAGACCGATGGTGGGCTCATCCAGCACATAGATGCTGCCTTGCTTGTGCAGTTCACTCGCCAGTTTGATGCGCTGGCATTCGCCGCCGGAGAGCGTGCTCAACGGCTGGCCCAGGGTCAGGTAATCGAGGCCAACGTCGCTCATGGCCTGCAGCTTGCTCGCGATCTTGTCGATCTTGAAGTATTCGAGCGCCTGCCGGACAGTCATTTCCAGCACATCGTCGATCGATTTTCCGTTGAGCTTGTATGCCAGCACTTCATCTTTGAATCGTTTGCCCTCGCAGATCTCACATGGCGACTTGACCTCGCCCATCGCGGGGATCTCCGTGTAGATCACACCCAGTCCCTGGCAATTCTCGCACGCGCCTTCCGAATTGAAGCTGAACAGGGATGGGCTCACCTTGTTCGCGGCCGCGAAGGCCTTGCGCACCTCGTCCATGATGCCGGTATAGGTGCCCGGATTGGACCGGCTCGAAACACCCACAGGGGATTGGTCGATCACAATGCAGTCCGGGTGTTGACGTAGAAAGGTTTGATGAATTAACGAGCTCTTCCCTGAACCTGCCACACCGGTGATCACCGTGAGTACACCCTTCGGGATGTCCACGCTCACGTTCTGCAAGTTGTTGGCTCTTGCATTCTTGATGGGCAGTTTTCCATTGGGTGAACGGAAAGCGCTTTTGATCGAAACCGGCTGTTTCAGATATTTTCCGGTCAGCGTGTCCGCGCTCGACAGGTTCTTGAACGTACCTTCGTATACGACCTGGCCGCCCTGACTCCCCGCATGCGGACCCAGGTCCACGATATGGTCGGCCACTTTAATGACATCGGGATCGTGTTCCACCACGAGCACGGTATTTCCCCGATCGCGTAATTGTTGCAGAAGTTCATTCAACCGATGCACATCGCGCGGGTGCAGACCGACGCTGGGCTCGTCGAACACGTACATCGCGTCCACCAGGCTGCTGCTCAGGTGTTTGACAATCTTCACGCGCTGCGATTCGCCGCCGGAGAGCGTGTCTGTTTCACGATTCAAGGTGAGATATTCGAGGCCGATATCCACGAGATATTGCAGGCGCTGGATCAGTGTGTTCAAAATAGGTGCGGCTTTCGGTTCTTTGATCGTCCGGATCACACCGACCAACTGGTCCACTTCCATAGAGGCCAGCTCGGCGATGTTGTACCCGCCGATCTTGCACTTCAGCACCTCCTGACTTAAACGGGCGCCCTTGCACACCGTACACGGGGCCATCGTGATGTAAGGCGCCACGGCCTTTTGTGTACGTTCCGACATGGTCTTCAGGTCGCGCGTGATGTACTTGGCGGTAAATCTGGCGATGATGCCTTCGCACGTCAAATTGAAGGTCTTGCCTCCGACATTTGTTTTCAACTTATATGGCTTGCTGTATAAAAGCAGTTCCATTTCCTTTTCGCTGAACTTCGAAAGCTTCTTGTCCATGTCGAAGAGTTTCGACCGGCCGAGGAAGTTGAAGCCCCAACTGTCGACGGCATATTCAGGGAACAGGATCGCGCCTTCGTTCAGTGTTTTGGATTTATCGAGGAATAGATCCACATCCACGCCCATCTTGCGGCCGAGGCCGTTGCAGTTCGGACACATGCCCTTGGGGTCGTTGAAGGAAAAGACATTCGCATGTCCCACATGCGGCTTGCCGATGTGGGAATACAGGCGGCGTAGTACAGGGTAGATGTCGGTGATGGTGCCCATGGTCGAATGGGACCCGCCGCCGAGCCGTTTCTGGTCCACGACGATCGGCATGCTCAGGTTCTCAATGGCATCGGCGTCCGGCTGGGAGTAGCGCGGCAGGAAGCTGCGAATGAACATGCTGAAATTCTCGTTCATCTGGCGTTGTGCCTCGGTGGCGACGGTATCGAAGACGATCGACGATTTGCCGGAACCCGAGACGCCGGTGAAGATCGTGATCTTGCGTTTGGGGATGCGCAGCGAGACATTCTTCAGGTTGTTCTCGCGGGCGCCGCGAATTTCGATGTATTCTTGGGTCATGGTTTTCTCGACGGTTTGATTATTTTAATTCAGGCCGCGCCGGGCGCGGTGACTATGGCCGCGGCCAATGCGAGCTTGTGATCCATGTTCCAGGGCGGCCCGACGGTCCTCCGCACCTGGAGGAAGTAAGCGTCGAGGTCTTCCACAGGCAACGCCTGGCGCGCCGCACCCAACACGCTCTTCGCGTCGTACCAGTGGACGGGCCAACCGCGCGCCTCGGCCGCGGAGGCCAGGGCCTTGCGGTACATCACCCAGTCGGCTACGTTTTGCGCACGGTAGTCCTTGAGTCGCTCGGCAATCGTGGCTGGAAGCTGTGGGCACTGGCGAAGTGCGACACCAAGGATATGCGGCGCCGCCAGCGCGACAGCGCGCAAGGCAAGCACGGCGTGCCTCTCCGCCGACACGCGCACGCGCTCTACTAGCTCCACGGCCTCGTCGAGCGGGAGCCGTTGGCCTTCGCTGTGGTGCGGAAGCTTCGGCAGGCCCTCGCCCACGAGTTCCACGCGGCGGCGGTCGAGGAGCGTCCCATCGCGCGTCACCGTCACCAGCACCGCCCAACCGCCATGATCCGATACCCCGATGACGCCACCGTTCTTCGACATGATGTTCCCTTACGCATAACCTCAGGGTCGGGAGCTGGTTGATTGGCTCCGATACGACAACTCAACAACGCCCGTCTTAGTTTGCACTGACAGTGTGAAGGGTAAAAAGACCGTTGTCAAATGGCAATCCTGGACCTTCTGCCTCCGGCGTTGACGGCTGGATTTGCGGCGGCGGCGGTAGCGAGCTGGTACCCTAAATCCGTGGCCCGCGGCATATTGCCCCTGCGCTCCCTTTTGGGGGCGCCGCGGGCGTCCTGCTCGCTGCCATTCTGCCTGCCGGCGAGGCGCACAGCATCCGCGCAGTGCTGTTTGCGCTTCCCCTGCTGCTTGCGGGTGGCGCGTTGGTTGCCGCCGTCGTGCCGCCATTCATGAAAAGGTACGAAGGATTGCGGATTCTGGAGCGCGTCGCAGCGGACGAGCAGTTCACCCAGGCCGAGTACACGCCCCCAACTCCCGAATGTCCACGACCGGAGTTGTGGAGAATGCTTGACTCGCAAACTACTGAAGTGGAGGTTCTGGATTTCCTGAAGACGCTGGTCACAACTGTGAAGCCGAAGCTGGTGGTCGAGACCGGCACACTTCTCGGTCAGGGCACGGTAAAGCTCGCGGAAGGTCTGCAGGAGAACGGTTTCGGCAAGGTCATCACGATCGAGTCCGATTCAGCCATTCGCGCCAGAGCCGCGGAACGCTTCGCGGGTTCCGGTTTGGCCGCCTGGATCGAGTAGCGGCTGGAGTCGAGCCTGGAGACCCATATCGAGGGAACGATCGACCTGATATACAGCGACAGCCATATAGTGCGCGAGGCTGTCCTGCGGCTAGAAAAAAAAGTCTCATTTCCGCCGTCCTGCTTTCGACGCCGCGGGGTGTTGCCGTGGCGCAGCGGCGCGCGGGCCGCGAGTAGAACGGCAAAGGCGCCGGTCCCGTCAGTTCGTGCCCAAAAACACCAGGGTGACGCCTATCGCAACCAGCAGAACTCCGAGCCAGCGATGAGAGCTTACGCGCTCGCGCAGGAAGGTTACGCCTCCAAGAGCGCCGGCAACGTAGCTCAGCGCCGTTACAGGAACGACGAAACTCACGTTGTAAATGGCCAGGGCGCCCAGCAAAGCGAAAAAGGCTGCTGCCATCATGCCGAGCCCCAGCCACATCCAGGGGACGCGCAAGGCCCGCACGATTACATTGACGATATCGGCCGGACGAAAACTAGGGACCTCACCGGCAACCTTCATCGCGCGGGAGACACATAATTCGCCGCCAGTTCCCCCGACTACGATTAGCGCGAACAGTACGTAGTGCGGCAATCTACGCCCGCTCCGTGGTTCGAGGATTGGTGCGGCCGACCACAAATACTCCCAAGCAAATAACCGCGATACCGGCCCAGCGCAAGGGAGAGATTCGTTCGCCCAGCATCAGGTGTCCGAGCAGCGCAACCACACCGTAAGCAAGAGAAGAGGCAGGTTGTACGAAACTATAATCCGCCAAAGAAAGCGCCAGCATATAAGCTACGAAAAATGCGATGAGCGACGCAATTCCCAACCAAACCGACCCGGATGCAAAGATTTTCAGCCCGGTGTGCAACAGGTCCGAGAGGGGCCAGACAGAAAGCACCCCAATATGCTTCATCCCGTTGCCGAGCAGGACATTGCCCAGCGGGCCGGCAATCGTCATCGAGGCAATCAACAAATAGGTCTTCAGATGAAGGTTTCTGTGGGGCGTCATCAATGGCTCAAGCGGCAGGTTTGCGGCGATTCCCGGGGGTACCAATTACAGCCGGGTCTGGCCGCCTGAAAGGCGGCTACGGGCAGGATTGGCCGCCTCCATATTCTTCTACACGAATCGAACGGTGCTGCTGCTGAATGGGCGCTTCAAGGCAGCGCTGCACTTGGTCGCGGCGAGCGGCGGGAAGCTATCGCCGACCAACCATCCGACCCCTGCCCGATAAGGATCATGCTCGCACGTTGGTCATCAAACCAGAACCGGCACCCGGTGCGCTGTTTAATCCGAAGTGTCTGACGCGCGACATCGGCGACCGGCTCGCACTGACAGGCGGACTGTGGACAAGGCTGTCAGCCGCAAACTGCCGGTGATGCACCCAAAGGCGCGGCCGAAATAATCGATAATGTACTGTTTAATACTCCAATATCGTATTACTGTAAAATACCTCACAAACTCCCGAACTTTAGGGGTACACTCTAGTGGGATGGCGTGACAGCGCGTTATCTAGCAAACTCACGACCTTCCACTAAGAGGGACTTATATGTTAAATCTACGTGTATTTCACAAGTATATGGCGAAGGTAGGCCACCTTGTCATTGCGCATCGGCGCTTTGCTTCCAGGCGCATGCTCAAGTAATTAATTTCACTTCGCCGGCCCAACTGGTAGACAATGTCGCCAACCAAGGGTCTCCGACCATCATTTATTGCGGTGGTCACTGGCCATGTACTACGTAAATCACGGCAATAGCACGATTTATGTAGACGCGGGCTTGACCGGCAACCCCCAGTCCACCGGAATCACCGTATACACCGGGGGGATTACCGATGTCGGGGCTAGCTGTTCCGGCAGCGAAACTCTGCTATTCTACATCACCGAGAGTCAGACCCCCATGTATGCAGCTTCGAGTGGGCCGAACAGCTTCAATGACAAGTATGCCATTGGCACTGGCTCGTCTGGGTTTAACTCGCTATTCGTGCCGACGCCGGCGAACGCCCCTAGTGGACCGACCTACTTCGTGCTCGTTGGAACCAACAATTATGTCTATTCATACAGTGTGATCCCTGGCGAGAGCCCAGTATATTCCGAGCGGGTATCGCCGTACCCGACGGAGAGCCGCCCGGCACTCGCGCTCTACAACGGTGCGCCGTATCTTGGGTTTCTCAAAGCCGCAGGAGCCCCTAGCGTGGCATACGTTGGAGATATATTTACGCTCAACTTTAATGAGGTGTCCAACATTGTGTGGGGGAACAGCAACCACAGCGGCGGTTATGCCTCGTTAGGCCTCGTCCAATACGGCGGGTACCTCTACGCCTTCGGTCAGGATTACCAGTCGTCGCAGTATCTCAAATACGCCTACAGCAGCAACGGGTCGTCGTGGTCGGGGCCAACCACGATGTCGACTCAGATGCGCTGGACGCCTTCCTTAACGGTAGACACCGCATCAAATCAGCTCTATCTTGTCTTTCAGGACGACGCCAACACTAATATCTCATATCAGTACAATTAAGCGATGGCTTCCGGACAGACCGGATGGTTGTCACTTGAGTCCGATGGTGGCCGCAGCCGATCCAGCCCGGCCACCCTCAGAATCAACATCGCGCGTCCGCTGCCCCGTTGTGCGCTGGCACACCGCGAGGTACCGGGATTATGCTTAAGGCTGCATGGGTTTATCGTGGTTCGTTGTGGCCGCCCTGGTTGGAGCCGGCACTTTTCTCTCGATTTTGGCGCTGGATTGCCGACGCAGGCGGCTTGCTCCAACCGGTTTATTCCGGCTGCCCGCGCTGGCAATCCTGGACCTCCTGCCTCCCGCGTTGACGGCTGGATTTGCGGCGGCGGCGGTAGCGAGCCTGTACCCTGAAGCCGTGGCCCGCGGCATATTGCCCCTGCGCTCCCCGATACTGCTGGGTATGGCACTCTGCCTCGTCTTTTTCCCGGTTTTTTGGACCGAAGGCCGCAAGCAGATTCAGTTTCAGCGCCCAATTGGGCTGCTGTTTGCGGAATGGCTCATTTTTGCCGGCGCCGCAGGAATCCTGCTCGCCGCCGTTCCGCATGCTGGGCAAACCCAGACGATCCGCGCAGTCCTGTTTGCACTTTCCTTGCTGCTGGCGGGCGGCGCCGTGGTTGCCGCCGTTGTTCCGCCGTTCATGAAGAAGTACGAAGGGTTGCGGATTCTGGAGCGCGTCGGCGCGGATGAGCAGTTCACGCAGCCCGAATACACACCCGCCACTCCTGAATGTCCGCGGCCGGAGTTGTGGAGAATGCTCGACTCGCAAACTACGGAAGTGGAGGTACTGGAATTCTTGAAGAGGCTGGTCACAACCCTGAAGCCGAAGCTGGTGGTCGAGACCGGCACATTTCTCGGTCATGGCACGGTAAAGCTCGCGGAAGGTCTGCAGGAGAACGGTTTCGGCAAGGTCATCACAATCGAGTCCGATTCAGCCATTCGCGCCAGAGCCGCGGAACGCTTCGCGGCTTCCGGGTTGGCCGCCTGGATCGAGTCGCGGCTGGAGTCGAGCCTGGAGACCCAAATCGAGGGAACCATCGACCTGCTATACAGCGACAGCCATATGGCGAACCGCGAAGCGGAGATACGCCGGTTGCTGCCGCAGTTGGACCCGCGCGGCCTGCTGGTAATCCACGATGCCAGCTCGCACTTCAAGATCGTGCGCGAGGCTGTCCTGCGGCTGGAAGAAGAAGGCCTCATTTCCGCCGTCCTGCTTTCGACGCCGCGGGGCGTAGCCGTGGCACAGCGGCGTGAGGGCCGCCGGTAGAAGTGAGGCGCCGGTCCGTTAGTTCGTGCCCAAAAACACGAGCGTGACGCCTATCGCAACCAGCAGAACTCCGAGCCAGCGATGAGAGCTTACGCGCTCGCGCAAGAAGGTCACGCCCCCCACAGCGCCGGCAACGTAGCTCAGCGCCGTTACCGGAACCACGAAACTCACGTTGTAAATGGCCAGGGCGCCCAGCAAAGCGAAAAAGGCTGCTGCCATCATGCCGAGCCCCAGCCACATCCAGGGGACGCGCAAAGCCCGCAGGATTACATTGACGATATCGGCCGGACGAAAACTAGGGACCTCACCGACATCCTTCATCGCGCGGGAGACACACAGTTCGCCGCCGGTTCCCGCGACAACGATGAGCGCGAACAGAACATAATGCGGCAATCTAGACTCGCTCCGTGGTTCGAGGATTCGTGCGGCCGACGACGAAGACTCCCAAGCAAATAACGGCGATACCGGCCCAACGCAAGGGAGAGATACGTTCGCCCAGCATCAGGTGTCCGAGCAGCGCAACCACACCGTAAGCAAGAGAAGAGGCAGGTTGTTCGAAACTATAATCCGCCAAAGAAAGCGCTAGCATATACGCCACGAAAAATGCGATGAGCGACGCAATTCCCAACCAAACCGACCCGGATGCAAAGATTTTCAGACCGGTGTGCAACAGGTCCGAGAGGGGCCAAACAGAAAGGCCCCCGATATGCTTCATGCCGTTGCCGAGCAGGACATTGCCCAGCGGGCCGGCAATCGTCATCAGGGCAATCAATAAGTAGGTCTTAAGATGAAGGTCTCTGTGGGGCGTCATCAATGGCTCAAGCGGTAAGTTTGCGGCGATTCCCGGAGTACCAATTAACAGCCGGGTCTGGCCGCCTGAAAGGCGGCTACGGGCAGGATCGGCCGCCCTATGAAAACGTCGCGACGCGGCGCTGGTTGCGCTTGCGGTCGTTGCGCGCGTTCCGCCAATTCACTTGCGGCAAGAAGAAAGACTCGTCGATGCGATCCCGGTACTTCACCGCGATGTTCATCAGCGAATCCAGCAGCGACTCGGACAAAAGGTGCGGCTGCAGGCCCAGATCGATCAACTTGGAGTGCTTGGCGTTGTAATAATGTTCCTCGGCTTCCACGCGCGGCGCAGGCAGGTGCTCGATGTCCACCGTTAGGCCCATCTTCTTTCCGGCCACTTGCACCATGCGCGCCAGTTCCATCACCTTGAACTGCTCCGTGAATTGGTTGAACACGCGGCACTCGCCCGGCTTGGCGGGCGTCAGGCAAGCCAGTTCCACGCAGCGCACCGTATCGCGCAGATCCAGATACCCGCGCGTCTGGCCGCCCTTGCCGTACACGGTCAGCGGATATCCCACGGCGGCCTGCACGCAGAACCGGTTCAGCACCGTGCCAAAAACCTCGTCGTAATCGAAGCGGTTGATCAGCGCCTCGTCGATGGCCACCTCGTCGGTGATCGTCCCATAGACCACGCCCTGGTTCAGATCCGTGGCGCGCAGCCCCCAAATCCGGCAGCAAAACATGATGTTGTGGCTGTCGTGGACCTTGGAGAGGTGATAGAAAGAGCCGGGCTGCTTGGGGAACGGCAGCAAGTCGCGCCGTCCGTTGTGTTCAATATCGATGTAGCCCTCCTCGATATCGATGTTGGGCGTACCGTACTCGCCCATGGTTCCGAGCTTTACGAGGTGGCACTCGGGCTGGTACTCCCGCAGCGCAAACAGCAGGTTCAGAGTGCCCACCACATTGTTGACCTGGGTGAAGGCTGCGTGTTTGCGGTCGATCATGGAATAGGGCGCAGAACGCTGTTCCGCGAAATGGATCAAGGCCTCGGGCTCAAAAGATTGAATCGTGGAAGCGAGAAAGTCGTATTCGGTCACATCGCCCGTAAACAACTCGATGTTCCGTCCGGTGTGCTGGCGCCAGACCTTCAATCTCTCCGCCAGCGGGCGGATTGGAGTCAGGGTTTCCACGCCCAGCTCATGGTCCCATTGGCGGCGCGAGAAATTATCGACAATCGCAACTTCATGTCCTTTCGCCGACAAGTAAAGGGCCGTGGCCCAGCCGCAATAACCGTCGCCACCCAACACTCCAATCTTCATGTCTGTGCGTCTGCTCCTATCTTTCGCTTTTGTGGAGGGATCTGTTCGTCGCTGCGGGCCCAAACCGATCGCATCCTGAACGGATTCCCGACCATGGTAGCACGGTATGCGGTCGCATCCTTATTCATAGCGCAGGGCCTCGGTGGGGTTCAGCTTCGCCGCGCGGTTCGCCGGCAATATTCCAAAAACCAGCCCCACCATCATCGACACGCCGAACGCGATCGCGATGGCCACAGTGGAGATCGGAATCCGCACGTTGTCCACGAAAAACTGCACGCTCAACGGAATCGCCACGCCCACCAAAATCCCGATGCTACCGCCGGACAGGCTCACCAGCACGGCCTCGGTGAGGAACTGGATCAGGATCTCGCGGCGCGAGGCGCCCACCGCCATGCGCAGTCCGATCTCGCGGGTGCGCTCGGTCACCGTAACCAGCATGATGTTCATGATGCCGATTCCGGAAATCGCCAGTGCGATGGCGGAAACCAGTACCAGCACCAGGCTCAAAATCAGCGCGATGCTTTTGGCCGCGTTTAGAATCGCCGTCAGATTCTCCACGTGATAGCTGGCCCCCTGCCTGTGCCGCGCCTCCAGAATTTGCTTCACCGATTCGGTCACCGCCTCGACATCGCCGGGCGCCCTGACCTCCACATACATCGGGTCGATGCGCTCCACCGGCGTGAAATACCGCAGTACCGTAAACGGAATCAGCATGGTATCCTGCGTCAATTCCGATTGGCCGAAGCTCTCGACCCGCTCTTTGAACGTGCCGATCACGGTGAACTGCAACCCATGTACCTTAACGATCTGGCCCATGGCGCCGGTGCGCGTGCCGTAAAGCCGCTCCGCCAGTTTGTCGGTCAGCATGGCGACTTTCTGGCGCAGAGCCACATCGCCGGCATCCAGGAATCGCCCCGACGTGACGATCAGGTTCCGCACCGTCTTGTAATCCGGATCGGAGCCATTGATGCGTACGTCGCGCTCCTTGCCGCCAATCAACATGCGGTCGAAGCTGGTGGAGATGCCGGTGGCGGCGACGATGCGATCCGCCAGCCGCTCGCGTACGGCATCTACGTCGGCCATCTTTACGAAATCGGCGTCGGCCTGCGCGGCGTTCTGGTTGCCGGCCTCGTAATAGGCGAAGATCATGTTCGATCCGACGCCTTCAATCTGTTCCAGGATGTAATCGCGGCTGGTGAGAGAAATGGTGACGACCAGAATGACGGAAGCGGTGCCGATGACCATGCCCAGTCCGGTGAGGGCCGAGCGAACCGGATTCGCCCTAAGCGCCTTGAGGCTGAAATCGAAGGCTTCGCCCAGGAACATGGGCTAACCGCCGGACGCCTTTTTCAGGAGTTTTTCAGCTTCGGCGCGCGGCGGATCGTCGGGCGACAATTGGGCTTGCAGGTAGCGCTGCAGCAGCTTGCGCGCAGCGGCCAGATTGCGGCCTTGCTCGATGTAAGTGTCCGCTCGCGCGTACATCACCTGCGGGCTATTGGGAGCGATCTTTTCAGCCTTGCTGAAACTCTGATCGCTTTCCTGATAGCGCCCTTGCTTCGCCAGGAACCTGGCCAAGTCGATCAGCCGCTTGGCTTCGTGCGGCGCCATCTCCGCGGCGCGCTGCAGATGCTCCTCGGCGGCGCCGAATTCCTTCTTCTTCTCGGCCAGGCGGGCCTCCGCCCATTGCCCCTCGGCGGGGTCGATGGCCGAAATTCGATCCGAAACGCCCACGGCCTTGTCCAATCCGCCACCCAGGAAACCGGGCGCTTCCAGGTAGTACTCGAACAGGTCGCTGAGGGCGTCCAGGTTGCGCGGGTCCAGTTGCACAGCCTTCTCAAAGTGTTCCCGCGCCTTCTTGGCATTCGCCGGCGCAGTGAAGGGGCTGGCCGTCTCCGCGCGCCTGCCGTATGCCCGGCCCAACCATAGCTCATATTCGGACTTGGCCGGTTCGGCCGCCACGGCTTTCTCCAGAATCTCAGTGGCTTTCTTGTACTCGCCTTGCATGTAGTAGTTCCGGCCGATCAATTCGAAGACGGGGGCGTCCTTGGATTGAATCGCGTCCAGGATCTTGAGCGATGCATCGTAGTCCGTGAGCTGGTAGCGTTTGCGGGCTTGATCGAGGTCCGCCACGGAGGCCGCCAACAGCGGCAGCACAGCCAGCAGGGCGCCAGCGCAAAGGTGAGTTCGAGGTCCGATGATTCCGCTGATCATTGTAACTCTTAGTACATGGATGGTTTATAGGGGCCGGCGGTTGCGGGAAAAGATTCAAGGCCCCGTGAAAACAAACGCCGACCCAGTTGCCGCGCGTCTACCGGCCAACATGCCGATTCTACTGAAGATCCGGGAGTTGGTTTGGGTGTTGCTCGCCGATTTGACTGCAAAGCGCCAAACGATGTATATTCCATGTAGATACGGATGACCAACGATACGAAGGTTTCCAAGTGGGGAAACAGTTTGGCGGTGCGGATCCCACTGGCGTTGGCGAAAGAGGCCCGCCTCGCCGAAGGCGACCGGCTGACGCTCGATCTTGCAACCGATGGCGCCATCCTTTTGCGCCCGGCCCGCCGGAAATATGAGTTGCGGCAGCTGGTATCGCGGATCACAGCGAAGAATCGGCACTCGGAAACGGATTGGGGACCGCCAGCGGGCCAGGAATCGTGGTGATATCGAGCTACGTTCCGGCCGGCGGCGATCTCATCTGGCTGACGTTCGATCCCCAGGCGGGACACGAGCAAGCTGGGCGGCGGCCGGCACTGGTGCTCAGTCCGAAGATCTATAACCAAAGGTCGGGATTGGCGCTGGTTTGTCCAATTACCAACCAGGTGAAGGGCTATCCGTTCGAAGTGCCTATTCCCAGCGGCCATGGCGTGGCAGGCGCGGTTTTGGTGGATCAGGTCAAGAGCGTGGACTGGAAGGTACGACGGGCGGAGAAACTGGGGCGCTGCCCGATTGATCTGCTGGACGAAGTGCTTGCGAGGCTGGCGCCCCTGCTGGGCTATTGACCGGCGGCTCCGCAGACAGAATTCGAGCTTATCCGCGTTCATCAGCGGCCAACATATTGCGACGCGATATCGGCAGCGCCGGTCGGCACTCGGCTCATTAACGTAGAATGGCAGAATATGCGAACCCGCGTCACCGCAACTTTCGGGTTGGCAGCCGCGCTGGCCATGCCGGCCGACCTGACCTACCAAAAGCCGCCGCAGGAGATTCTGAATGTTCTGAACGCGCCGCCTCCGCCGGCGATCTCCGTAAGTCCATCGCGCGATTACGCCCTTCTGATGCAGCCTCTGCGCTACCCGCCCATCGCCGAAGTGGCGCAACCCATGTTGCGTCTGGCGGGGCTGCGCATCGACATCCGCACAAACGGTCCGCACCTGCCTCTTTACAGTACCGCGTACACCATCAAGCGGCTGTCGGATGCGGCCGATATTCCGGTCGCGTCCCCTGATGGCGCGAAGCTGGGTGCGCCGGTCTGGAGCCCAGACGGCAAACAGTTCGCCTTCACCAACACGACCGCCGGCGCGATCGAACTCCGGGTCGGGACCACCGCCACCGGCCGGACGCGGCTCATCCCCGGTGTGCGCTTGAATGCCGTGATGGGTTCACCGATCGTTTGGCTATCGGATAACCGCACCCTGCTACTGCGCGCGGTTCCCGAACACCGCGGCGATCCGCCGGCCGAATCCGCCGCGCCCACGGGCCCGCATGTGCAGGAGAGTTCCGGCCGCTCGGGCCCCATCGTCACTTATGAGGATATGCTGAGCACGCCCCGCGACGAGGATCTGTTCGATTACTATGCGACCGCCCAGCTTGAATATCTGGACGTGTCAACGGGCAAGATCGCGTCCACCGGAAAACCGGGCGTTTTCGAAACCGTGGAGCCGTCGCCGGATGGGCGCAACCTACTGGTCGCCCGCGTACACCGGCCGTACTCCTACCTGCATCCCGCGTCGCTCTTTCCGGAGATGGTCGAAGTCTGGGACAACTCCGGTAAGGCGATTTACCAGGTTGCGGACCTCCCGCTGGCCGACCGTATCCCGGTGCAGGGCGTGCGCACCGGTCGGCGCGCGTGTCAGTGGCGTCCGGACGAACCTGCCGCGCTCGTCTGGGTGGAAGCCCTCGATGGAGGCAATCCCAAGGAAAAGGCGCCGCATCGCGACCGCATTCTGACGCTGGCCGCGCCGTTTCAGTCGCAGCCCCGCGAAGTCTTCGAAACGGTCGAGCGTTTCACGGGTCTGGAACCGCTGTCGAAGGGCGGCAGAGCCCTGGTCACCGATTACGAGCGCAACAAGCGCTGGGCGCGCACTATAGAGATCGGCTGGAACGCGCCCAACGGGGAAGGCCGCTTGATCTTCAGCCGCAATGTGCAGGACCGCTATCGCGACCCCGGCCGTCCCGTGATGGCGCGTCTCCCGAACGGGGAGCAGGCTATCCTGCAACACGGAGACGACATCTATCTGACGGCGGAAGGCGCCAGTCCGGCGGGCGATCATCCCTTCTTAGACCGCTACAATCTGGCGACACAGAAATCCGAACGCCTGTTTCAGTCCGCCAACGGCAGTTATGAAACCGTGGTGGCCGTTTTGGACGATAGCGGCGCGCGGCTATTGACCAGGCGCGAAAGCCCGGCCGAGTTCCCGAACTACTACATTCGGGCGGGTGAGTCGCTGACGCCACTTACTCAAACGGCGGACCCTACGCCGCAGGTGCGCGGGATCCGCAAACAGATCGTAAGTTACAAGCGGGAGGACGGCGTGCCCTTGTCTTTTACGCTGTATTTGCCCCCGAACCATAAGGATGGTACGCGGCTGCCTACTCTGTTGTGGGCCTATCCGCTGGAATATAACGATGCCGATACGGCGGGGCAAGTAAGTGGCTCCACGGACCGCTTCACGCAGTTCACCGGCGCGGGTCTGCACCTGCTGTTCCTGCTGCACGGGTATGCCGTTCTGGATAACGCGGCCATGCCGGTGATCGGCGATCCTGAGACGGTCAACAACACCTATGTCCAGCAAATTGTGATGGACGCCAAGGCGGCTATAGACAAGGCGGTCGAGATGGGTGTCACGGATCGGGAGCGCGTGGGAGTGGGAGGGCACAGCTACGGCGCCTTCATGACCGCCAATCTGTTGGCGCATTCCGACCTGTTCCACGCGGGCGTGGCCGAGAGCGGCGCTTACAACCGCACGCTCACACCGTTCGGATTTCAAACCGAGCGCCGCACACTTTGGGAGGCGCAGGATATCTATCTGAGGATGTCGCCATTCCTGCTGGCCGACAAGATCAAGACACCCATCTTACTCATACACGGCGAGGCGGATAACAATACCGGCACCTTCCCAATCCAATCCGAGCGGATGTATCAGGCGATCCGCGGCAACGGCGGAACTGTCCGGCTGGTGCTGCTGCCGTTGGAGTCGCATGGTTACGGAGGGCGCGAATCCATTGAGCACGTGCTATGGGAAGAGTTGAACTGGTTTGACAAATATCTGAAAACGCCGTGAGGGGGCTGCGATACAAGGCACTGGGCTTGATGGCCCTCGCGGCGATGTGCCAAGGCGCGGAGCCAGTCCGGCTGACCGCGCGGCCGCAGAAGTTTCGAACCTTCTACTCGCTGGATGATCCGCGGGTCGCGCCCACGCTGAACAGATCCGGCGCACGGCTCCGTGCGGTAGCATCCGATGGCGCAGTTTGGTCCGGTTCGGCAAACGGAGTGAATCGCATCGATCCAAAAGCGCCGCCGCGCGACCGCAATCAATACTTCGCCGGAAAGCGATACCTGCCGGACGACGAAGTGCTGCAACTCGCAGCAGACGAGGCCGCCGGTATGTGGGTGCGCACCAGGACGGGAGTGTCGCACATCGAACTGCGAACGATGACCTTGGCCGCGAAGGCGGCGCTCTTTGAAGAGCGCATACACGCCCGGCATGACCGGCACGGTCTGGTGTCGCCATCGAACTTGCGGGTGCCGGGGGATGTCTCGACGAACCAGATGCGGGACGACGACAATGACGGCTTGTGGACGTCCATGTACGCCGCAGCGGAATGCTTCCGTTACGCAGTAACCCATTCGCCCGAAGCGCTGGCGAACGCTACAAGGTCGACCGAAGCGGTGCTTTTCCTGGAGGAAGTCGCCGGCAAACGCGGCTTCCCGGCGCGGTCGTACATCCGCCAAGGGGAACCCATGCCGGAGGGCGGAGAATGGCATTGGACATCGGACGGCCAGTATTACTGGAAAGGCGACACCAGCTCCGATGAAATCGTGGGGCACTTCTTTTTGTACGGCGTGGCTACGGATTTGCTGCCCGACGCGGCCCTGAAGCGGCGCATCGCGGAGACAACCGCGAGGATCATGGATCACATCGTCGATCATGGTTATTATCTGATTGGCCTAAACGGCAGGCCCACCACTTGGGGCCGGTGGTCGCGGGCTTACTTCCAGCAGGAGCCCGGCGACAGCGCCTTGAACAGCATGGAACTGCTCAGCTTCCTGAAAACCGCCAAGCACATCACTGGAAATGCGCGTTACGCGCAGGAATACAGGAAGGTAGCGATGGATTTGGGGTACGCCAGGCTCGCCACACGTTACAAGGAATTGCGCTCAGAAATCAATTACTCCGACGAAGAGCTGGCGATGCTGTCTTTCTATAACCTTTTCCGATATGAAACGGACAAGAACTTGTTAGGCCGCTATTACCGGCCAGCTTTGGACGGATGGTGGGAAAACATAGCCCGGGAACAGAATCCACTTTGGGATTTCGTTTACGCAACGGCGCAGCCAAATGCGTCCGTGGATATGGCGAGCGCCGCCCGGACGCTCTACTGTATGCCGGTCGATACTATTGAATGGACAGTCGTGAATTCCAATCGTAAGGAGGTAATTATGGACTCCGTGGCCGATCGGTTTCAACGGCGGCAGGCCGTCAATCTATTGCCTCCCGACGAACGGCCGGTTATGAAATGGAATTCCAATCCATTCGATATCGATGGCGGCTCGGATGGCCGCGGCGAAGACGATGGCGCGGCATTCCTTCTGCCCTATTGGATGGGCCGTTATCACAGCTTCCTGCTGGGCGAGTGACCCCGGCGCCACAGTGGACTGTTTCGAACATTCTATAACCTACAGGAGTATTGACAGTCCCGCGAACGCGGAGTACAGTGCGGCATTGTGCGAGATGGGTGAACTACGTGTTAACTAGCTCTTGGCTATCGCGCGCGGCCCTCATTGCGGTTCTACTAATGGGCGCCTCGCAAATCCTGGCTCAGAATCCGGCCACTTACGTCGCAGTAGACGCGGAAGCGAACCGCCACGCGATCAATCCCGACATCTACGGCGTGGCTTTTGCCGCCACCAGCGACCTGGTTGCGTTGAACGCTCCTCTCAACCGGAGCGGGGGCGATTCCGAAACCAGCTATAACTGGCAACTCAATTCAGACAATCGCGGCGCGGATTGGTACTTCGAAAGCATCGCCGATTCGGTTTCGACGCCCGGCTACCGCGGCGACAATTTCATCGCCACCACGCGGGCCGCCAACGTAAGCGCGCAGCCCATGCTGACCATACCAATGATCGATTACATCGGAAGCCTGGGCCCAAGCCGGTCGACTGTTTGGTCCTTTTCGATCGCCAAGTACGGGCCGCAGACCGGATGGGATCCCTACAATCCGGACGCTGGAAACGGCATCGGCACGGCGCCAGGCAATCCGTACATCACGGGAAATAATCCGGCCGATGCCAGCACGCCGAACAGTCCGTCCATCCAGCAGGGATGGGTGCAGCATCTGGTGAGCACCTGGGGGCTGGCCGCCGACGGAGGCCTGGAATACTACCTGATGGATAATGAGCCTTCGATATGGTTCAGTACGCACCGCGACGTGGCCCCCATTGGCGCGGACTATAGCCAAATCTACAACGATTACGTAAACTACGCCGGAACCGTGCGCGCGCTGGACCCAACCGCGACGATCGTCGGCCCGGAGGAATGGGGCTGGCTGGCGCTCTTCTACAGCGGTTTCGACCAGCAGAACGGCACAGGTCCCGGGTCCGACTATGCGACTCACAATAATACCTACTACTATCCGTGGCTGATGCAGCAGCTCGCGGGTTACCAACAGAGCACCGGAACGCAGCTTCTCGACGTACTGAGCGTACACTACTATCCACAGGACGGGTCGTACGGCAACAACGATTCACTGGCGGCGCAGCTCATTCGCAATCAGTCCACGCGTTCGCTATGGGACCCGAATTATGTGGACCAATCCTGGATCGCCACGGTCGGGATCAATGGCGGAATCGTCGACCTGATTCCTAGCTTGCGGATCTGGGTCAAGCAGTATTACCCCGGATTGAAGACGGCCATCACGGAATATAACTGGGGCGATGAGCCTAACCTGAACGGGGCGACTACGCAGGCGGATGTCCTGGGAATCTTCGGGCGGCAGGGCCTGGATATGGCGACGCGATGGACGGTTCCGGTTAACCCGTCGCCGACCTATTTATCCATGCAGATTTACCGCAACTACGACGGCCATGCCTCCACGTTCGGCAACACCAGTGTCTACGCCGGGGTCGCCGATCCGGACTATCTCTCGGCGTTTGCGGCGCTGCGTTCCACCGACCACGCGCTGACCGTGATGGCGATCAACAAGCAACAGGGTAGCACACCCGTATCCGTCAGCCTGGCGAACTTTGCAACCACTGGCACAGCGGAGGCATGGCAGATCGCTTCGGCTACCCAGAACACCATCACGGCGCTCGGCAGCGTGGCCATCGTCAACAATTCGATGACCGCCACGCTCCCGTCGCAGAGTATCACGCTGTTCGTAATCCCGCGAGGCAAGACGATCTCGCCGCCATCGGCGCCTACAGGCCTAGCTGCGACTGTCGGCAACGGCACTGTATTTCTGACATGGCAGGCGGCTGGGGGAGCGACCAGCTACACCGTCAGCCGTGGGACCATCAGCGGTACCTACTCTCAAGTAGGTACGGTCACCAGCCCGTCGCCCACCAGCTTCAAGGATACGGGCCTGACGAACGGAACTATCTATTATTATGTCGTGTCGGGGACGAACTCGGAGGGCGTAAGCCCCAATTCCGCGCCACTGGCGGCCACGCCGATTGCGCCACCCACGTTCACATCGTCGGCCACCGCGTCGCCAAACCCTGTGACACAAGGCTCCAGTACCACGGTCACCGGGACGGTCACCTGCACAGCCCGCTCGCTGACTAACGGGATTGTGCAGGTTCTGGCGATCGATCCCAACGGCGATACAGCGGCGTCGCAGGATTTCACGGGACAGAATTTCATGGACGGCCATTCGCATAGTTATGCGCTTACCTTGCAGCCGGCGCTGTCGGGAACTTATACAGTGGAAATCGGGGTGTTCAGCTCGACATGGCAGCGATGGAATTGGAACGCTGTGGCAGGCACCATCACGGTCAACTCGTCGACTATTTTCACTTCGTCGGCAACGGCCACACCATCTACGGTCGCGGTCGGGTCCGCTTCCAATATCTCAGCCACCGTCACCGAGACCGGATCCGCGGGTCTCACCAATGCCTATGTGGAGCTGCAGATCTTCAATCAGACTGGCGCCGCCGTAGCTACCACCTACTGGAGCGGCCAGAATTTCAGTGCGGGCCAGAGCCAGCCATACGCATATAGCTGGACGCCCAACGGAAGCATCCCGGCGGGAGTGTACAACGTCGCGATCGGAGTATTCAACTCCGGCTGGACGTACGACTATTATTGGAACGGCAGTGCCGTGACGATTACAGTGACGCAGTAATCGCTCGCATGCGCGCGCGGCTCAGCTACTCATATCTCAGCGCGGCCAGCGGATCGATGCGGGTGGCCTTGCGCGCCGGGACATAACTGGCCAGCAACGAGACTGCGATCAGCAGCAGCGGCACGCCGGCGAACACCAGCGGATCGGTCGTGGCGACTCCGTAGAGCATGCCCGACAAGAAGCGCGTCAACTCGAACGCGGCGGCCACGCCAATGCCGGCGCCGATCAGCGAGGTCACCAGCCCACGGCCTACCACTAGGCGCAGAATTTGCGACTGGCTGGCTCCCAACGCCACGCGCAATCCAATCTCATGCGTGCGGCGGCTCACCGAATACGCTGTCAATCCGTAGATCCCGACGCTGGCCAGCGTGAGGGCTAGCGAGGCAAAAATGGTGAGCAACAGCATCGACGCGCGGCGCAGCATCAGCGAATCCGAGAGCACCTTTTCCATGGGGCGCACGTTGGAGATGGGTTGCTCGGGATCCAGCCTCAGGATCTCGCGGCGCACCGCGGAGGCCATGGCCGCCGGATCGCCCTCGGTCCGCACGACGATGCCCATGTTGTCGCTGGGTTGCTGCATGTGGGGCACATAAACGGCGGGTTCCACCGGCGCATCCAGACCGTAAAGCTTGGCATCCCCTACCACGCCCACGATCTCCAGCGGCTTGCTCATGACGATGTGACGTCCCAGCGGATTCTCGTGCGCGAAGTGCTTCCGCACCATGGCCTCATTCACCAGCGCGACGCGCTTGGCATCCTGGTCGTCGTGCCCATCGAATAAGCGGCCTTGCCGCAAAGCGATCCCCATGGTGTTGAAGTAGCCGGGCGTGGCCACACGGAAGTCGGCCTCCGGTTGTCGATCCTGCGAAACGGGAGGACGGCCTTCGATGGTGAAGCTGCTCACGCCGATGCGAAACGACAGAATCGAGACGCGCAGCGGCAGGAACATGACCGCGCCGGCGGCGCGCACGCCGGGCAGCGCGTCGAGGCGTTCGATCAGGTTCTTGTAGAAAGTGGCGCGCTTCAGCGGCGTATCGTATTTCACGTCGGGCAGGCTCAGGGTCATGGTCAGGATGTTCGCGGTGCGGAGGCCGGGGCTGACCGCGGTGACGCGTACGAAGCTGCGCAGCAGCAGCCCCGCGCTCACCGACAGCAGGACCGCCAGGGCTACCTCGGACGCTAGCAAAAAGCCGCGAATGCGATGCGATCCGCCGGCGCTTTCCGAACGCCCGGCGGCTTCCTTAAGCGTGGTGTGCAGGTCGGCGTGCGACGCTTTCCACGCGGGGACCAGGCCGAACAGCAGTCCGGTCAGAATCGAGATGCCGAAGGTGAAAGCCAGCACCGGCACGTCCACGTGCATGTGTTGCAGCATGGGGAACATATCGGGCACGATGCTGCGCATCAGCCGCACGCCCCACGCCGCCAGAGCCAGACCCAGCGCGCCTCCGGCCAGGGCCAGCACCAGGCTCTCGGTCAGCAGTTGACGGATGATACGGCGGCGTCCCGCGCCCAGCGCGCCGCGAATGGCGATCTCCCTTTCGCGCGTGGCGGCGCGCGCCAGCAGCAGGTTGGCAAGGTTGGCGCAGGCGATCAACAGCAGCAGGCCAACGGCGCCCAGCAGGATCAGCAGCACCGGCCGGATGCGCCCGGTGAACATCTCCGCCATGGGAAACAGGGTGATGCCCCAACCGGTGTTGGTGGCCGGATAGGCGCGTTCCAGCCGCTGCGCGATCACGATCATCTCCGCGCGCGCCTGCGCCGCGGTGACGCCGCGTTTCAGCCGCGCCACGATACCGAAGTTGTGATTCTGGCGCGCGGTGTTATTCGGATCGATGGCGGTGGGCAGCCACAGGTCCGCGGCCACCATTTCGCCGAGTTCGTGCGGGACCACTCCGACCACCGTGCGCGGGACGCCATCCACCGTCAGCGTGCGACCGACCGCCGTGGGATCGGAATGAAAGCGGCGCTGCCACAATGCATGGCTGATGAGTACCGCGGGAGGTCCGCCGGGACGGTCTTCGTCGGGCAGAAAATTGCGGCCCACAATGGGCTTGATGCCCAGCGCCGGCAGAAATTCCTTGGATGCCAGGGCCGCCGGCACGCGCTCGGGATCGCCCGCGCCACTCACATTGAGGCCGTATTCCGGGATGGCGAAAGCCGCCGCCATCTGGTCGAACGAACCGGCCTGCCGCTTCCAATCCAGATAATCCGGTGCGCTTACGGGCATCTGGTCGAAGCCCGATTTCAGCAGGGTCCCCCAGATCATGACCACCCGATCGGGTTCGGGAACGGGCAGCGGCTTCAGCAGTACCGCGTTGACCATGGTGAAGATCGCGGTGTTGGGGCCGATTCCCAAGGCCAGCGCCAGGATGGCGACCGCGCAAAAACCCGGATTCCGCAGCAGGGTCCGGAAGCCGTAGCGAAGATCTTGCCAGAAGAACTGCATGCGTACTCCTTATTGGAGGATAAACGCAGGGCCACGGCGATTTGTTCGCTACATTTTGCGCAAATGCCGGTAGACCATCGCGACCGGCAGTCCCACCACGTTGAAGTAGCAGCCCTCGATGCGTTGGATGAACTTGGATGCCAGACCCTGGATCGCATACGCGCCGGCCTTGTCCATAGGCTCGCCGCTGGCGGCGTAGTCCTCGATCTCTCGGGGCGAGAGCGGCGCGAACCACACGCTGGTTTCCGCGCAGTCTTCGATCGCGCGGCTGGCCGACCGCAGGCAGATGCCCGTCAGCACTTCGTGCCGCTGGCCGGAAAGCAGGCGCAGCATGCGGCGGGCGTCGGCGGTGTCCAGCGGTTTGGCCAGTATTTCGCCGTGGATGGCTACCGTGGTATCGGCGGTCAGGACGACCTCGCCATCGGCCATAAGCCCGGCGGCGTTAGCCTTTTCCCGCGCGATGCGGGTCACGTAGTCGCGGGCGTCCTCGCCGGTGAACGGCTTTTCGTCCACCTCGATGGGCCGGACCACGAAGGGAATGCCGGCTTGTTGGAGGATCTCGCGGCGGCGGGGAGAGCGGGAGGCTAACACCAGCATCTCTTCATGTTAGGCGATCGGCGAGATGGGCCTCGAGGACCCGTGCCGCCTCCGGGCGCAGCCTCGCGCGCGAGCCTGCCCAATTCCTTTGGTATCCGACAGCCTCTGGGTTACACAATACCCCGCGCATCCCAGCGCACGCCCCAGCATGGTAGCGCTAACGGGAATCGAACCCGACGGGCTGCCAGTTTAGTTCGGTCCAGTTGGGTCTATGTAGTTGTGTTTTCAGTCCAGTTCGTATTCCGCGATG
This sequence comes from Bryobacteraceae bacterium, assembly GCA_035602155.1. Taxonomy (GTDB): domain Bacteria; phylum Acidobacteriota; class Terriglobia; order Bryobacterales; family Bryobacteraceae; genus Bog-159. The sequence continues at coordinate 44,219 of DATNMW010000433.1, forward strand.
GTCCGAAACACCGCCGCAGACCGCCGACGTCACAGCGCAGTCACAGCGCACGTAGTGTGGTGAGGGCGCGGGCGAGGCCGCCGCGCTTCGGAAATTGCCCCAAGCCATGCGCGACCCGGCCGCGTCGCGCTACGCGAACCACATCTCCGGGAAGACGGTTACTATGGATTTCCCGGTCCTGACGCGTTTCCAGTTCGCGATGCTTCTGGGACGAGGACTTCACCGGACTAATCCTCCGGCCGCACCCAAGCGCTGCTTCCTCCGAGTGGCCGACAGTCCGACCATTGCCCCGATTAACGGCAAGCGTTAATGGTTAAACCCGTGACTGGTGCGAAACGCTTTGCGAGAAGGTCTGCGTTGCGCGGCAGCCATTCCACGAATTGGCGAGATGGAAGAGTCGCGCGTGATCCGGCCAAAGAACAATGGCGGGCGCGTCCCGAGACCGACCACAAACCGTCTGCTTCGCAGCTCGGCTGCTCCGATACCTTGACCTTCGACCTATCCTGGATGTATGCTCAACGGTAGAAGGTTGAGGTATCGATGCCGTCTCCGCGTTTCCCCATCCCGCAAGGCACGCTCGACATGCTGATTCTCCAAATCCTCACGCTCGAACCCGCCCATGGGTACGGCATAGCGCAACGCCTGGAGCAGATCTCGTGTTCAGTGGTCCAGGTCAATCAAGGCTCGCTCTATCCAGCCCTCCACCGCCTGCAGCAGAAGGGCTGGCTGCGCGCCGGGTGGAAACAGTCGGAGACCGGTCGGGAGGCCAAGTTCTACTCCCTTACGCCCGCCGGTCGCCGCCAGCTTGCGGTCGAGAAGGATAGCTGGGCGCGCCTGTCCGGCGCCGTCAACCTGATCTTCGAGGAGGGCAGCCGATGATCCGGCTCTTCAACTGGTTCCGGCGCGAGTCGCTCGAGCGTGGATTCGCCCGCGAACTCCAATACCATTTCGATCGTCGCGTTGCCGACCTCACCACCACCGGCATTCCCGAAGCCGAGGCCCGCCGCCGCGTGGCGGTGGAACTCGGCCTCGCCCAAGTCCGCGAGGAAGTCCGCGATGTCTGGCCCACCCGCTGGCTCCGCGATTTCCTTTACGACCTCCGCTACTCCGCCCGCTCGCTCCGTCACAGTCCCGGCTTTACCGCCGCCGTTCTGCTCTCGCTCGCCCTCGGTATCGGCGCCACCACCGCGATCTATTCCTTGGTCGACCAGGTGATCCTTCACGCGCTGCCAGTCCGCGAGCCCGGGCGCCTGGTTCTCGTGGATTGGAACGGCGACGACCTCATCACCTACGCCACCGGCTCCATTAATCTGATGCCTTACCCCATCTGCCGCGGCCTCCAGCAGCAGACTCGGTTGTTTGACGGCGTCCTCTGCCGCGCCGAAATCCAGGTCAACCTCACAGCCAGCGGCGATCCCAGGCCCGTCCCCGCCGAGATCGTCTCCGGCAGCTACTTCCCCGTGCTCGGCGTCGGCCCCGCACTCGGCCGCGTGATCGAACCCGCAGACGATGCCGCACCCGACGCGGGCCCGGTCGTGGTGCTCTCGTATGACTTCTGGCAGGCGCAGTGCGGCGGCGCTGCCGAATATCGTCGGCAGCAAGGTCCTGATCGGCAATCACCCCATGACCGTGGTCGGCGTGGCCGCCGCCGGTTTTCGAGGCGTCGACGTTGGCGCCGTGCCGGCTTTCTGGATGCCCACGTCCATGTACGCCGACGCGAACCTCGACACTGGTGATGAGGATCTCCTCAACGGCCACACCCGCTGGCTGCAGATCCTCGCCCGCCTCCGCTCTGATGTTACACTCGCGCAGGCGCAGACCGGTTTGCAGCCGTGGTTCAAGGCGTGGCTTGAGGACAGCACGCTTCGTTCCGGCTTCCCGAGGGTTTCGGCCGACCACCGCCGCGAATACCTGGCAACCACTCTCGAACTCGCCTCCGCGCCCCAGGGCCATTCGGTGCTGCGCCGCAACCTCGCCCAGCCGCTCTGGCTATTGTTCGCCGCCACCGGTGTTCTGCTCGGCCTCGCCTGCCTCAACGTTGCCGGACTTTTTCTCGCCCGCGGTTCTGCACGGGGCCGTGAGATCGGCACTCGCCTCGCTCTCGGCGCTTCTCGAGGCCGCATTGGACGCCAACTCCTCGCCGATAGCCTACTCCTTGCGGTGGCAGGCGGTGTTCTTGGCGCGGCAGTCGCTCCGATGGCGATCCGCGGGCTCATCGCGTTCCTGCCGCACGAGCTCGCCGCCAACGCCCTGCGCGACACCCTCAGCCTTCGCCTGCTTACTTTCGCCTTCTTCGCCAGCCTGGCCGCCGGCTTGCTCAGCGGCCTGGCTCCCGCCCTCCGGGCCGGTGGCGACGGCCTGGTCAACTCGCTCCGCGAGCGCGGCGGCACTGGCTTCGGCGGTGTCCGCCTCCGCAAGGCGATCGTCACCCTCCAGGTGGCCTTCTCCCTCATCCTCCTTATCGGCGCCGCCCTCTTCCTCCGCACGCTCACCGGTCTGCTTGCCAAAGGGCCCGGCTTCGATACCGCCAGCCTCCTCTCTTTCGCCATCGCTCCGACACAGAATGGCTATTCCGATGCCGACGCCTCGCGCCTGGTCCGCCGCCTCGACGAGCAGGTCCGCGCCTTGCCCGCCGCCCGTTCCTCCGCCGCCGCCCGATTTGCCTTCCTCAACGGCGGCGCCTGGAGCAACAAAGTGACTATGCAGACCGATCACCGCACCGTTAGCGATGGCATCATCAATTTCAACGCCGTCAGCCCCGGTTTCTTCTCGACCCTCGGCGTTCGCCTCCTCGCCGGCCGCGATTTCGACAAGAGCGACGCCCTTCCCGTAGGCGAGATCGGTCCCCGTTGCGCCATTGTCAATGAGGCGTTCGTCAAGCGCTATCTGGCCGGGCGCGATCCCCTCGGCGTCCTCATCGCCCGGGGCGGTAGCTCGGACGTCAAGCCCAATAGCCGCATCGTCGGCGTTGTCGCCGACATGAGCTATCGCGGCGTCCGTGATCACTCTTCGCAGGTCTTCTTCCCGCTCTTCGAACACGACGACACCGGCGCTACCTTCTATATCAAGGTTCGCGGCGCTCCCGAGCAGGCCATTCCCTCCATCCGCCGCCTGGTCCGCCAGGACGACCCGCGGCTGCCGATCCTCTGGTTCCGCACCCTCGACGACCAGGTCAACCGCTCCCTCAATACCGAGCGCATGCTCGCCGCGCTCTCCGGCAGCTTCGGCGCCCTGGCGCTGCTGCTTTCGTTGGTCGGCCTTTATGGTGTGATGTCGTTCGTCGTGACGCGCCGCACCCGCGAAATCGGAATCCGCCTCGCGCTCGGCGCTACTCGCGCCTCGGCCCTTCGCCTCGTGTTGCGCGATGCCGTCACCATGGTCGCCGCCGGCGTGGCCCTCGCGCTGCCTTGCGTCGCCGCCCTCGGCAAGCTCTTCCAGTCGCAGTTGTTCGGCGTCACTGCCACCGATCCGGCGACGATCGCCGCAGCCGCAATGGTCCTCGCTGCGGGATCCCTTGCCGCCGCCTTCGTCCCCGCATGGCGAGCCTCGAACGTGAGCCCCACGGACGCCCTACGGCTGGAATAGGGCCGATCGCCGCAGAACATTTCGAGTCCTGTTTGACATCTCAATCGTTTGCGATTCACCATCTCAGAACGACTCGGGGCACCGATTACTGACGCGAAAACCTCTTTCGCACGGGGAGTCCGGTGGCATGGCAGCGGTTCACTGGCTGTGACTGACTTGGATCCCGGACGGATGACGCCACTCGGGGAGAGAGCGGGGCCGGGAGGCCGATTCATGGCGAGAACAGCCCTTCCACCTTCGAGTAGGTCGTGCGGACCCAAATGTGTGGGAAGCGTCCGGCCTTCATCCAGGACGTGGCCGGTTGTCCGGGCGGATTCCGAGCGTCCCGATAACCCCATTTATCGCCACGTATCGGCGTCCCGCATCCGTGAATTGTGCCTATTCGGCCGGCGGGCGGCGCAGCGATTGCGGGGCGCGACCCAATCCGACCGTCGGCGAGCCGGCCAACTTCCCAGATCCAGACGTCATGTTCCTCGGGCTCCAGTTTCCACTGGTCGCGCGTTTCCCGCTCAATGCGGATTACTTCCGGATGCGCCGTCATCTGGCCAGAGCTGAGTTCGTCGAGGTCGACGAGCGGGCTTGCATTGGCCGTATCGGCGACGTGAAAGATGGTCATCGCCTCCAATGATTCCATCTGTGCTTTTGCCTCTTCAATGTTCCCAACGATTTGCAGAACCTGCGTTTGTTCGGATGGGCAGCCCCAACGGAAGGCTCCTCCGGATGACTATGCCCGCAGCTCACCACTCAAACTTGCGCAAAGCCGCCATCCACGAAAAGTTCAGCACCCGTGATATAGCTGCTATCATCGGCCGCTAGAAACACTACAGCCTTGGCTACCTCTTCCCGTTTGGCCGAACCTTTCAAGCGGGATCGCGCTAGCGACCATTTTCCGCCGTTCGGCACAGCCTCGGCGGACACCAGCAACTCACTCAGCCGGGTGTATCGATAGTGCCTGGGCTGATCGCATTCACTCGAATTCGGCGTGTCTTGAGATCCGTCGTCCACGTCCATGCGAAAGAGCGGATGGCCGCCTTGGCCGCGCTGTAAATACTGTTCGAGGACAGACCCCTGCTCGCTACCACCGAGGCATTGAGGATGATCGAGGCGCCGTCCGGCATAAGCGGAAGCGCCTTTTGGACAGTAAATAAGACACCCTTCACATTGGTGTTAAAGATCCACTGCTGTCCAAAACAGGACGGGGTTATAACGTCGGCGCTTGAAAGCGAAGGCTTTGGGGACTGAGTATCAGGATTGTCGGATCGAGGTCTGTCGTTTCCATCGAGGCCAGATTGGACAGGGACCATTTGGCCTTCGACAGATGATGCAGCCATTTCAGCAGTAGGATCGCGATTTCTGCTGAATGGGATTGCTTGCAGGTCCTGCTTGACCGCACATTGCGCGCGTAGCGTACACCGGCTAGAGAGAACCGTGGCGTCGATGAACGCCTGCAATCGCCGCTGACACCCGCATTGGGGTGTCCGGATCGTCCGCCGAAAATGGCTGTGTTTTTGTAAGAACAGACTGTGATTGCTCGTTACGGCCAACAATGCTCGCAGTACAGTTCCCGCCCTGTTGAATCAGCGGCCGTTCATGTTGCATCATGGTGATCGAGCTGACCGGTCGTCTTGCTCTGACACCCTGAGCGAGATCGTCGGCAGGCGGAATCGGGAGCAAGGCCAATGAACGACACCAACTTCAAGCGTGATCCCCGAAGACCCGTGGGACGGGAGGCGAAGTCGGACTCGCCAATGTACGGGCGATCCCTGGTTGAGGTCTTTAGCGCGCCCGACTACGACTGCAGGATGATGGGCCGGGATCAACGACCGGAGTTTGCCGTGACCCGAGTGCGCTCCGAATTCAAGGCAGAGGGGAAGGTCCCGGAGTATCCACCAGACAATGCGATCCTGGTTTGCGTCTCCTTGATACCCGCGAGGCTCGATCAGTGGCACGCTATTTACAACGGACGCAGAGTCGGAGTAACCCGAGCGATACCCTTGTGCCACAACATTTCTCGATCTGAGCTCCCGTATGGAGATGTGGGCGCACGGGCCGTTCGACTACCTCCATTACTACCTCTCGTCTGCTCTTGTGCGCAGCATTTCTTCGGTTCGGAGTCTCTGCCAAGCATCAAGTCCGCGTCTCGGGGCGACCGCAAATTTGCCAACACCGCAACGCGTTTGCAATGTGTGGGCTCCGAGCATCATAGCGACATGGTCGAGGGCGAGCCGGTCGAGGGGTTCGCCATGCGTGACATGCAAGAGAATGCTTTCCCGAAGCTGAAACGACGGCGCGATGCCTGGCCCGGTTGGCTGTGGTAGCGTTCGCAGAGCCTGGGCAGCGGCTCCGATAGGAATTGCTTCGACCCTGACAACCGGCCACCCCCGCGGTATATAGGTAGTTTGTCTACGGTAGACGATCCACGGGAACGCCTCGAATTGCTGCAGGGCACGCTGGAAGTCCTGATCCTGCGTAGCTTGCAATTTGGCCCCAATCAAGCATACGGGATCACCCAGTTTCTCGAGCGGCAATCCGGCGACGAATTTCTGGTGGACAACGGATCGCTCTACCCCGCCGTGCAGCGCCTTTTGCAACGGAATTGGATCGCGGGGCAATGGAGGATGTCTCCCAACGGCCGCCGCGCCAAATACTACCGGCTCACTCCGGCCGGCCGCAAATAACTGGCAGCCGCCGCGTCCCGCTGGCAGCGCTTTGTCGAGGCCATGGGGCGAACCGCCTGCTACCGCACGGCAGCCGCTCAGAATGCGGAGCGCGCCCACTTGCTCAACATGGGCATCGTGCTGCTGGGATTGCCGCCTTTCTGCATCCTCAGTGGATTCCTGGTACTAGCCTGGCGCCGCAACCAGACCTTCGTCCCGTCCCCCGAGGTGCCGGCTGCAACCGACTCCGACTCATAGCGGGTAGTCCCCGAATTTGTATATTATTAAACAAATGAGGGTGCGCTCTGCGCGTTCTATTTCTTAAGACCCAGCCCGAACTCGCGGAGCATTGTATGCAGGAACTGGTTCGGGTGGGCTTCGACGCGGGCCATGCGACCGCCGGCAGCCCCGAGCAGTTATCCGCCCTTCTCGATGGCACTGCATACGACTTGGTGGTCACCGAGCATACGGCCCCCGGCTGGAGCTGGCGCGCCGCCCTGGAAGCATTGCGCGGGCGCGCCGAGTGGGTCCCTCTTATCGTTCTGGCGCACGACGCCGAAACGCGGCTGCTGATGAATTGCGTCCTGGAAGGCGCCGCCGACTGCTTACACACGGGCGAACTCTTCCGGTTGCCAATTTCCGCCAAGCAAGTCCTGGAACTGAAGGCTGCGCGGCACGATCCCGGCGCGCGGGATGTGGTCCGGGCGGATCTCCGGTTCCGCCAGATCTTCGAAGCCTCTCCGGACGCCATCCTCCAGGTGGATCGCGCAGGCCATATCGCGCTCGCGAATTCGCTGGCCGGCGAGATGTTCCAGTGCCGGTTGGATGAGTTGCTGGGCAAGCCCGTCGACGAGTTCGTGCCCAACCGTTTTCGCGGCCGGCATCCGGGGTATCGCGAACATTACCAGGCTAAGCCGGCCATGCGACCGATGGGCTCCGGCCTGGATTTGTGGGCCAGGCGCGCCGACGGCAGCGAGTTCCCGGTGGATATCACTTTGAGCCCGCTGGACACCAAGGATGGCCCGCAGGTCCTGTGCGTGGTCCGCGACATTACGGACCGCAAGCGTGCCGAAGAGGACTTGCGCCGGCAGGCCCAATTGATCGAAGCGGCGCACGATGCCATTATCGTGCGCGAACCCGGCGGCCGGATCGTGCAATGGAACGCCGGCGCCCAGGAGATATACGGGTGGTCTGCCGGGGAGGCTGTGGGCCAGATCGCCCACGCGCTCTTCCAGACCGGGTTTCCAGTCTCGCTTGAGGAGGTAGAGGCGGCTCTCGATCACAGTGGCCGCTGGGATGGCGAACTGCGGCACACGCGCCGCGATGGCGCCTGCATCACCGTCGAGAGCCGCCACATTCTGGTGCGCGGCGTGGATGGAAGCCCCGCCGCGGTCTTGGAGACTAATCGCGATATCACCAAGCGTAAGGAGGCCGAAGAGGCCGTCGGCGCGCTGAATGTGAAGCTGGCCGCCGCCAACAAAGAACTCGAACTGCGCAACCGCGAGGTGGAACGCGCCAATCGCATGAAGAGCGAGTTCCTGGCCAGCATGAGCCACGAACTGCGCACGCCGTTGAACGCGATAATCGGCTTCTCGGATCTGCTCGCCGAACAGATCGCCGGCGCGCTAGCCCCTAAGCAGCAGCGATTCGTCAGTCATATCCAGCAGGGCGCGCGGCACCTGTTGGCGCTCATCAACGACATCCTGGACCTTTCCAAAGTCGAGGCCGGACGTCTGGAGTTGAATCGCGAGAACGTGGCCGTGGCCGTGGTGCTGGCCGATGTGCTGACCAGCATCCGGCCCGCCGCCGCGGCTAAGAACATCCCGGTGCATAGCAGCATTGGACCCGATGTGACGGTGTTCGCGGACCGCATCCGTTTCAAGCAAGTCCTGTTTAACCTGCTTAGCAATGCGGTCAAGTTCACTCCCGAGGGCGGCAGGATCTGGGTGGAAGCCAGCGCACGGCGCGGCCGGCTCACGGTATCGGTCAGCGATACGGGGCTGGGGATTCCGATCAAGGAGCAGGAAGCTATTTTCGACGCGTTCCACCAGGCTGGCGCCACTACCAAAGGCATCAAGGAGGGTACCGGCCTCGGTTTGGCCATTACCAGGCGGCTGGTGGAGGAGCACGGCGGACGCATCTGGGTGGAGAGCGATCCGGGCAAGGGCGCGCGGCTGAGCTTCACCATGCCTGCCGGCCGTTCCTTGGCGGTGGACGCCGCGCCCGGCGACTCAGTCGGCTGCGAGACATGGCCGGCGCGCGAACGCCCCGTGGTTCTGATTGTGGACGCCGATGCCCCCGCGCGCGAGTTGCTGGCGAGTTGGTTGGAGCCCGAGGGCTATCAATTGATCGCCGCGGGTACGGCGGCCGAGGCTTTGGCTAAGGCGGCCGAACATGTGCCGGATGCCATTACCTTGAACATGCTCATGCCCGGCAAGGGAGGTTGGGATACGCTCTACGAATTGAAGAAGACGCCACTCACCGCCGCTATTCCGGTGATCGTGGTTACGGTGGTCGATGAACCGAAGATCGGCCTGGCGCTGGGCGCCGCGGAATACCTGGTAAAGCCAGTCGATAAAGAAGTGCTTCTCGAAGCCGTCCGGCGGTTTATCGGACCTGGATCCAACGGGCCCGCCAAGGTATTGGTGGTGGACGACGAAGCTGGCACGCGCGAACTGCTCAAGGAAATGCTGGAATCGGATGGCTATATCCCGGTGCTGGCGGCCAACGGCAAAGAGGCGTTGGAGGCTCTCGCGCAGATCTCGGTGAGCGCCATTCTGCTGGACCTCATCATGCCCGAGATGGATGGCTTCGAGCTGCTGCTGCGCATGAAAGAAGACCCCGGTTTGCGCAATATCCCGGTGCTGGTTCTGACGGCCAAGGATCTGACCGATAATGAAATCGGAATGCTGCGCCACGAGACCATCGGCCTTTTCCAAAAAGGCCGCGAGTGGAAGAAGCAACTGCTGGCCGATCTGCGCCGGACGGTGGGCGCTCACCAGGGCCGCGCATGAGGGCGGTTACAGCGTGGCGTTCTTTGCGCCAACGGGTGTCGAGACGAGTGCTATTTCATGAGCAGCGCTAAGATCCTGGTGGCGGACGATAATGACGCCAGCCGCGAGCTGATTCGGGAAGTGTTGGAAATGAGCGGCTATGACGTGGTCGAAGCCTCCGATGGCCGGGAGGCCATGAACAGAGCGCGCGAGAACCCGCCCGACCTGGTGCTGGTGGATATCCAAATGCCGCGCCTGGATGGCTATGGCGTGCTCCGCGAATTGCGCGCGGATCCGCGGTTTTCCGGCTTGCACGTAGTAGCGCTGACGGCCTACGCCATGCAAGGCGACCGCGACCGCGCGCTGCATGCCGGCTTCGATGGCTATATTACCAAGCCCGTGGACATCGCCGCATTGCGCCAGGAAATTAAGAAACTTCTCTAGCCCGCTATGCCCCTTACACCGCCGCGCATCAAGCTGCTAGCCATCGACGACGATCCGCAAAGCCTGGAACTCGTTTCAGAGGCGCTTTCCGCTAATGGTCTTGAAGTCCTGACCGCGGACGACCCGGAGAGCGGCCTGGAACTGGTGCGCCGCGAGCGTCCGGCCATCGTCCTAAGCGATATCGTGATGCCGAAGATGAGCGGCATGGAACTCTTGAGCCGGATTCTGGAGGTCGACCCGGCCACCGATGTGATTCTGATGACCGCGCACTACTCTACCGACGCCGCGGTGGAAGCTATCAAGAAGGGCGCTTGCGACTACCTGACCAAGCCCATTTCGCTGGCCGTGCTGCGCGAGCGCGTGGGTAAGCTGGCGGCCGATGCGCGCCGGCGGCAACGCGCCAGTCAATTGGATAGCGAACTGATGGACACCTGCCAGTTCGAGGGCATGATCGGGCGCAGTCCGCTGATGTGGGAGATGTTCGCGCAGATTCGCCGCGTGGCGCCACACTACCGCGCTTGTACTGTGACCGGGCCCACGGGGACCGGCAAGGAACTGGTGGCGCACGCGCTGCATAGGCTCAGCCAGGCTTCCGGCCCGATGGTGGTTTGCAACTGTTCGGCGGTAGTGGAAACGCTGTTCGAAAGCGAGTTGTTCGGACACGTGAAGGGAGCGTTTACCGGGGCCGACAGCAACAAGATGGGTCTGTTCGAGTACGCGCACGGCGGCACGCTGTTCCTCGATGAGATTGGCGATATGCCGCCTTCCACGCAGGCCAAGCTGCTCCGCGTGCTGCAGAATCGGGAGGTGCAGAGGGTCGGCTCATTGACCGCGCGGCAGGTGGATGTGCGCGTGGTGGCCGCCACGAATCACGACCTGCGCGCGCAAATCGCCGAGAAGCGCTTCCGCGAGGATTTGTATTATCGGCTCTCCATGGTTGAGATCCAAACGCCGCCGCTCGCCGACCGGAAAGAAGACCTGCCGCTGTTGGAGCGCTTCTTCATCCGGAAGTTCGCTGCGCAATACAAGAAACCGGTCGAATCGCTGACGCCGCGCGCGCAGATTCTGCTGGCGCGCCACTCATGGCCCGGCAATGTACGCGAACTGGAGAATGTGATCGGACACGCCTGCATGCTGGCGTGCGGAGAAGTCGTCGACGTGGCCGATCTTCCGCAATATATGCGGCAGGGGATGGCCGGCGCCTCACTCCAAGCCGCGCAGCCAACTAACGCGGATGGCAGCTTGTCTTTCGATGAGCAGGAGCGCCGCGTCATCGAGGAGGCCCTCGATCGCGCGGGCGGCAACCAGGTGCATGCCGCGCGCCTACTGGGGATCACCCGCGACAAGCTGCGCTATAAGATCAAGAAGCACAGCCTCCGATAGAACGCTACCGATATGGTCGTTAACGATCACTTCGCCCTTGACAATCGCCCCATCCCCGCGGTATATAGGTAGTGTGTCTACGGTAGACGATCCACGGGAACGCCTCGAATTCCTGCAGGGCACGCTGGAAGTCCTGATCCTGCGCAGCTTGCAAGTTGGCCCCAATCACGCATACGGGATCACCCAGTTTCTCGAGCGCCAATCCGGCGACGAATTTCTGGTGGACAACGGTTCCCTTTATCCGGCCGTGCAGCGCCTCTTGCAACGGAATTGGATCGCGGGGCAATGGAAGATGTCTCCCAACGGCCGCCGCGCTAAATACTACCGGCTCACTCCGGCCGGCCGTAAGCAACTGGTAGCCGCCACGTCGCGCTGGCAGCGTTTCGTCGAAGCTATGGGGCGTGTACTGGCTGCGGAAGGCTAAACGCGATGCGGGAATGGTGGTCCAAAGTAAGACGCCTCTTCACCGGCCGACCAGGCGACCTCGCCGCCGAAATCGACGCCGAAATCGATTCCCAGATGGAATTCGAAATCCAGGAGAACATCGCGCGCGGCATGCCGCCCGATGACGCCCGCGCCGCGGCCCGCCGGCACATCGGCAATCTAACGCAGATCCGGGAACAAGCCGTCGACGCTTGGCGTTTCCCGCCGCTCGAAACCATCGCGCAAGACTTACGCTACGGCATGCGCGGCATCCGGCGCGCTCCCGGCTTTTCGTTGGTCGTAGTGCTGACACTGGCGTTGGGTATCGGCGCGAACACCGCTATTTTCAGTGTGGTGAACGCGGTCCTGCTGCGCCCTCTGCCCTACCCTGCCGCCGAACGGCTCGTGGCGTTAGGCGAGTCGGATCCCAATGCCGAAGGCATCAGCGTCACCTGGGTCAACTACCAGCATTGGCGCGGTGAAAATCGCAGTTTCGAGGACATGGCCGGTTTCCGCACCGCAGGTCTCACTCTGACGGGTCGCGGCGAGCCGCTATCCACCCGCGCGGGAGTGGTCACCTACGGATTCTTCGGCCTGCTGGGCGCGCACCCCCTGCTAGGCCGCGCATTCAGACCCGATGACGACCAGCCGGGCGCCGCCGCCACGGTGGTCCTCGACTATCGATTCTGGGTTTCCAAACTGGCAGCCGATCCCGGCATCCTGGGTGCAACACTGGAGCTCGATGGCAAGCCCTACGAAATCGTTGGCGTCATGCCGCCTGGGCTGCGCTTCTTCGAGCGAGGCATAGATTACTATCTGCCGCTGCACCGGTTCGAAGGCGAGATCGTCGACCGCGGCCGGCACGGATCCATGCGCCTGCTGGCCCGCTTGAAGCCCGGCGTGACGCTGGCCGCCGCCCTCGCGGACCTGGATCTCATTATGCGCCGCCTAGCGAAGTCGGACCCCGGACCCGAGGATCAGCACCATGCGCACGGCACCTTTCTAGCCGATGCCACGGCAGGCGATCTACGCCCCAATCTGCTGCTCCTACTGGCGGCCGCGGGATTGGTCCTGATCATCGCATGCGCCAACGTGGCCGGCCTCGTGCTGGCGCGTGCCACGGTGCGCGCCCGCGAAATCGCCATCCGCGCCGCCATCGGCGCCGGAAGGAATCGCCTGGTCCGGCAACTGCTGACCGAGAATCTGCTGCTGGCGGCGTTAGGCGGGGGCGCCGGCGCCTTGTTGGCGCATTGGGGTTCGCGGGCGCTCATCGCCGCCGCGCCGCTCCCGATTCCCGGGCTCGCGGAAACCACTCTCGATTGGCGCGTGTTGCTGTTTGCCGTGGCCATCACCCTGCTTACCGGGTTGTTCACCGGCATCGCGCCAGTTTTCGCCGCCGGAAGATTAGACTTGGTTTCCGCCCTTAAAGACAGCTCCCGCTTGGCCACCGGACGGGGCGGCCAGCGGTCGCGGAGCGCGCTGGTGGTGGCGGAGATCGCCCTCACGCTGGTGCTGGCCTTCGCCGCAGGCCTGTTGCTGCGCAACCTGATCGCGGCCGAAACCGCCGACCCGGGTTTCGTACCCGAGCATGTGCTGGCGCTCGAACTGGCGCTGCCTTCCTCCAGTTACCGCAGCCCGCAAGAAATCAGAGGCTTCTACGACAGGCTGGAGCAGGACTTGAACGGCCTGCCGGCAGTCGTTTGGGTGGGCGCGGTGAGCTGCCCGCCAGCGGAGGGCGACTGCGGCGATTGGTTCTATTCCATCCTGGATCGCCCGGCGCCGCAGCCCGCGGAAGTGCCCATCGCTCTGTTCAACACTGCCGATCGCGATTATTTCGGCGCGATGCGCATTCCGCTACGGGAAGGCCGCGGGTTTGCGGACACCGACCGTCCCGCCGGGCCGCGCGTGGCCATCGTCAACGAAACCTTCGCGCGCAAATGGTGGCCAAAGGAATCGGCTGTGGGGCATCGCATCAAATCGGGAGGCCCTTATCGGGAAGGGCCCATCTACGAGATTGTGGGCGTATGCGGCGATGTGGGCCAGATGGGTCTGGGCACCGCGCCTTACCCCGAGATCTTCCTGCCTTTCTCGCAGTCGCCGAGCGCAGCGATGGCCGTAATGATTCGCACCGGCGGCGATCCGGACTCGCTTGCGCCCGCGGTACGCCGCAGTGTCACGGCCATTGACCGCAACCTGCCCATCCAAAGCTTGCGGCCTTTCACGCGAATTGTCGAAGCCTCGTTGGCCCAGCGGCGGTTCAGCACGCTGCTGCTGGCGTTGTTTGCGGGGCTGGCGCTGGCTCTCGCGGCAGTGGGAATATACGGACTGCTGAATTATTGGGTGCGCGTTCGGGAAAGCGAGATCGCTATCCGCTTGGCCTTGGGCGCGCCGCAGCCTTCCATTCTCCGGTGGGCCGGTTGGCAGGCTCTGCGCCTGTCGTCGATCGGCGCGTCGGCTGGCATGCTGGCAGGGTGGGTTGTCTCGCGCTGGCTGCGGAATCTCGTGTTTGGGATCGCAGATAACATCGCGACGCTTGCGGCCGCCGCCCTGGCGGTAGTCGCGATAGCCATGATCGCGGCGGCTATCCCCATTTGGCGCGCCAGCCAAGTCGATGCCGTGGAAAAACTGCGGAGCTTGTAGAGCGACTTCAGTTAGTAACGCGACGGGCTGCCGGCGCGCCTATAATTGATTATCGCTTCGGGTGCCGTGCGACTCGCAATCGTCTTTCTAACCTTGGTGTGTCCGTTGGTGGCGGCGGAGCCTGCGCTGCAACCGGTCACTGTGTGCGAAGTGATGCAGGATCTTTCCGCTTATGACGGCAAGGTGGTGGCGGTAGTGGGACGATTCTCCTCCCGCCAGGCCGGGCGCTGGCTCGGAGAACAGAAATGCGGCCGCAAGCTGGTCGCCGGCGGCCAGGAGTGGCCCAATGCCTTTTGGGTGGCGTACGATGCGGCAAGCGCGCCCGAGCCGCCTAGCGTTCTGGCCGTCGACGCGGCGCTTCTCGCCCAAAAACTGCGTGCCGTGAAGCTCGGAACGTCCCTGACCAAGCTACCCTTCGGCAGCCCGGATTACGACAACTGGGCGGTAATCTATGGCCGCGTCGAGACCCGCAAGGATCTCGTTACGGTCACGGGAAACGGAACGCGCAAGAACGGCTTCGGATACGGAGAGTCGTCTCCCGCGCGCTTGGTCTGTCACGGCGATGCCGTGGTGATTTTCCTCAACGACGAAATTACGACGCCCGCTTCGCGATGAACTCCATTGGGCCTCCGCCTTTGCGCCCCTGCGCCTGGCTGCCTCCGCCCTCGCGCTCTCTGGTGAACTTGATCTGGTCGCCGGAAATCGTGCCCTTGTAAAGGATTTTCATGCTGTTTCCATTGAACTCCATGGTTTGCACGAAGGAGATTTGATCGCCGTCGATCTTGCCGTCGGAAATCTCGGTATCTCCTCGCGGCCCGCCGATCGTACCGGTAACCGTATTGCCGTCGACCTTGAAATTGAATGTCGCTTCCCGTGTTTGTCCGCCCCGGCCGGTCATCTGCGCGGTCCATTTGCCGGTTACATCCGCGGCCATGGCCGTCAGAGAGAGCAGGCCCACAAGAAAGCCTGTAGTTATTAGTTTACGCATGCTGAGAAGGCGCTCTCAAAAGGACGAATGTTACGCATTAGCAATGGTTTACAATGTCTTAACAGGGTAACTGTCGATGGCTTCCGGTCGTCGTTGCTTCTTGAGGCATTTGGATTTTGCCTATTCAACGTCTTATTTCCCTTTATTTCTTGGCCGCCGCCGGAGGGCTGTATGCCCAAAGCGGTTTCGTCAAGTCGGCAAATCAGCCTATTCCAGGCGCGACTGTCACGGCCACCATTAGCGGTCAAAAACTCGTTACCACTACCGACCAGAGCGGCCACTACGCGTTCCCCGGCGCGCCGGCGGGCGATTGCTCCATCGAAGTGAGCATGTTCGGCTTCGACCCCACAACTAAGAAATCGAACTGCGCGGATACCGTGAAGATCGATTTTGCGCTCCAATTGCAGGAATCGCCGATGGCGCAACGCCTGGCTCGCATGGGCAGCGGGCAGGCCGGAGGGAATCAGCTTGAAGCGCAATTGCAGAGCGAGATGAATGCTCCGGAGGCGGCGGTCCCCGGCGCGGCGCCGGTGGATGGCCAAAACAGCAGCGAGGCCTTGCAGGTTTCGGGCAGCCTGAGCCAGGGCTTGGCACAAAACTCCCAGCCCGATTTCGGCATGATGATGGGCGGCCCGGGCATGCCCGGAGGTCCTGGAGGCGGACAACCCGGCGGACAGAATGCGCTGGGCGGCGGCCCAGGTGGCGGTTTCGGCGGTCCGGGCGGCGGCTTCGGCGGGCCTGGAGGCGGCGGATTTGGCGGACGCGGAGGCGGCCAGGGTGGTGGCGGCAATCGGGGACAAGGCCGGCCAGGCGCGCAGTTCGGCAACCGCCGGGCGCCCAGCCAGATCCATGGCATGATGTTCATCACGTTGGCCAACTCCGCGGTGAACGCCAGGCCGTTTTCCATCACCGGCCAGGAAGTGCCGCAACCTCCTTACGCCAGCTCCCGTTTCGGATTTCTGGTGGGCGGCCCGCTGGTGATTCCAAAGATTGTCAAGGATACGTCCACCTTCTTTTACGTGAACTACACCGGCACGCGCTCCCGGCAGTCGTATTCGGCGGTGGAAATCGTGCCCACCGCGCTGGAACGGGCCGGAAACTTTTCGCAGACGCTGCAATCGAGTGGAGTGCCGGTGCAGATCTTTCAGCCCGGCGGCACAACGCCGTTCCCGAACGATGCGATTCCTCAAAACACGTTGAGTCCGATCGCCACGGGACTGCTCAATTACATCCCGCTGCCAAACCAGACCGGCGCGGTGGACAACTATCAGTATCTGGCGGCATCGCCGAATAATACCGATAACCTGAATGGGCGCGTGATGCGGAATGTTGGCAAGAACGACCGGCTGGCATACCATCTGTCGTATCAGCGCCGCGACGGCGACAACGCGCAGCCATTTATGTTTTTCGATGCCATAAGCGGCTACGGCATACAGACCGACCTCACCTGGACGCACAACTTCACCCCCACAACCATCCTCAGCTCGATGGTGTCCTTCAACCGGAACCGCAACGAGACCACTCCGTTCTTCGCTAACGGAACGGACGTGGCCGCGGAGTTAGGCATCGCGGGTACCTCCACAAACCCGGTCGATTATGGTCCGCCTAACTTGAATTTCACGAATTTCGGCGCGCTGAGCGACGGGCAGCCGCTGCTCACGCGCAACCAGAGTCAAGGCGGAACGGAGAGCGTCATCCTCTCGCGCGGCAAGCATACGCTTACCCTGGGCTTGCAGTACAGCCGCAACGATACCAGCACCAGCACCCAGCAAAACGGGCGCGGCACTTTCAACTTCACCGGCGAGGCTACCAGCGAGTTGGGCGCCGATGGCGTGCCGGTCCGGGGGACCGGTTTCGATTTCGCCGATTTTTTGCTTGGAATGCCGCAATCCGCCTCCGTACAATACGGCCCGGCGATGTACTTTA
>DATNMW010000434.1:0-12011 GCA_035602155.1 Bryobacteraceae bacterium
CGCACCAGCCGTTGAAACGAGCCGGCGGGCGGGCCATCCGGCGAGTCGTGTTCGTGATACAGCACACGCAGCCACGGCAGGATGCAGAGCGCCAGTGCAGCCGGGCAAACCAAGGGGTCCGACGCGTAGATCCAGCTTGGACGCCAGCGAAGCGTCCAGCCGAGGACCCATGCACAGAAGTAGAAATAGTGCAGCTTTTGGCGCCATCCGGGGGAGTGGAAGTCGAGACAGAGCACGCGGATGTTGGGGTGCGGCGGGAAGCGTAGGGCATTGGCGCCCAGCGCGCCAGTGCCGAGAAACAGCACCTGCCAGCCGTCGTCCGCCAGGATGCGGGAGCTGTGCTCCAGGGGCGGATAGCCGGCGGGGTTAGTGTACTGGATGTAGAGGACCCTTCGCATCGCTAACCATTCAGGCACCACCGGGCAGGGCAGGCTGCGCCGTCTGAATCCGCGGCAGAATCACTCGCCGAGAGTCACTTGACGCGTACTCAAAGTGACGTTTCAGCTTGAGGAACGGGTGCTCCAGGACCGTCCACGATAGCCAGGCCGCAGCATATGTCAGAACCATGCTCACCACTAGGCCCGGGAAGCCGAAAGGGACAATACCAGTTCCGTGCAGCCAGCCCAGCATGAACGGATGTATAACATACATGCCGTAGCTGTATTTTCCGACGGAACGGAGCGCCCGAGAGGATAGCAGTGCCCCCAGGGATCGTCCCAGCTTGTTTTCAGTGGACAGAATTATCACGCAGGCATAGACTACGGCTATCAGTGTGCTCTTGAGGACTTGGACGACGGGTTGCCCGCTCCCACTAGCTATCAATTGTGTAGCCGCAAGCAGCACGCCCAGCCCCGCCAACAGTCCTCTTGCCGGGCCAGCGAGGCGGCCAAGGGCACTGGAATTGCTGCGTGCGAGTACTGCCAGGGCCGAGCCGATGGCCAACCCGTCAAGCCGCGCCAACGTAAAGTAGAATGCCCCGTAACGAAAGAGTATGACCCTGGTCAGAAGTGAGACCCCAACTGCGAGTACGCAAACTCTGAGGAGCCGCTTGCAATCGAGGCGGGCGACCAGCAGCGGCCACAGTAGGTAGTAATGCTCTTCGACGGAGAGAGACCAGAAGTGCGCTGGGCCGATGGCTAGGGAGGGTGCGAAGGTCATCGGGATGTTTTGCATGTAGAACCAAAACCAAGACGCTTGCCTCCATGGAGTCCACTGGCCCGTGCCCATCAGCGGCGCCACGAAGTAGACCGCGCAAAGCGTGGCGTAGTAGAGAGGAAAAATTCGGAGGATCCGGCGGACATAGAAATTCTTGAAAAAATCCTGGTTGCCCTTCGAATCGAGGAGAATTCGTGTGATGAGGAACCCAGACAGAACGAAAAACAGGTCGACACCTGTCTGGCCCCAGACTGCCAAGCGCCCGACTATCGTGTAGGGCCCGCGAGCGAATCCTTGCCAGAAGTGAAAGCAGATTACCATCAGCACAGCTATACCGCGCAACCCGTCGAGGGCGGATATGTGCCTCGTCGCAGGTGCCGCCGCGTAGTCACTGGCGTCCGGGCTTGTCTGTCGGCGGTTCATGGATTCAGGCTGCGGCTGGCGGAAGTCGAAAATCTATAGGTCCGATTAACAATCGGCCCGCAGGTTGGCAACCTGCCCCACAAGTTCGTCACGGGTTGAAGGCTGTGCTAGCAGCCGGGTCGACCATTCCAGCAGCGGCCGCACCACGCCCGGCATGTCGCCGTTGAAATCGCCGCGCGCGGAGTCTCCCTGGCAGCCATCCACCACGTGGAAAGCTACCGCATCGGATTCGTAGAAATGCGCGTACAGCGGAACCATAGTGCTGACGCCCGCTCCCGCATAGTGCGTGCCCTCCGCCAGCAGGTCGCCGGGAACCCAGGCGATGGTCGAATAGATTCCGGGCGGCTTGGGCTTGTCGCGCCAGGCCGGGTCCAAATCGTGGACGGTGAACAGGCACACGCCCTGATCGTCGTGAACGTTGAAATTGGGGACCAGGACATATCCCGGCTTGCGCACCTCATACTCCATTTCAATGCCGACAGGGTCGCGCACATCGACGGTTTCGCGCGTATCGCCCGCTACATTGCGCACGCGGACGGACCGCAGCGCGACGATCTCGTTGCCCGGCTGCCGCGGCGCGTCGATCCACTGGCGGGCGGCGCAACTGCCGGTATCGGAGCGGAGGTAGTAGCTCACCACTTCATGCGTCGCGCCGAAGCGTACGACGCGGCCGGCGTCCAGCAGCACGGTCCTGGGACACAGGCGCGCGATCGCCGGCATGCTGTGAGATACGAAGAGCACGGTGCGGCCGGCGCGGCCTACGTCCTGCATCTTGTTGATGCACTTTTTTTGGAACGCGGCGTCGCCCACGGCCAGGACTTCATCCACAATCAGGATCTCCGGCTCCAGGTGCGCGGCCACGGCGAAGGCCAGCCGCATGTACATGCCGCTGGAGTAGTGCTTCATGGGCGTATCCAGGAACTTCTCGATCTCGGCGAAGGCCACGATCTCGTCGAATTTGCGGGCGATTTCGGCGCGGCGCATGCCCAGGATGGCGCCATTCAGGTACGTGTTTTCGCGGCCGGTGAGCTCGTTGTTGAAGCCGGTCCCGACTTCGAGGAGCGAGCCGACGCGTCCGCGGATTTCGGCGTAGCCCTCGGTGGGCTCAGTGATGCGGGAGAGCAGCTTCAGCAGTGTGGATTTGCCTGCGCCGTTGCGGCCGATGACGCCGACCACTTCGCCGCGGGGGATCTCGAAGGAGACGTCCTTGACCGCCCAGATGTGCTCCGCCTCGTCGCTATCTTCCTGCCGGCGGCCGCGGCGCAGGCGGCGGAACGGCGCAAGCAGCGTCTCGGAGATGGAGTCGCGCAAGGTCTGGTAGCGGATGCGCTTGCCGATCGCATAGCGCTTGCCCAGGCCCTCGACGCGAATGGCGATGTCGCTCATACGATGTCCGCGAAGGTGCTTTCCGTTTTCTTGAAATAGCGCAGGCCGCCGATGAGCAGGACGACCACGGCGGCGACCGAGACCCACAGCAGCGGACCAGGCGCATGCTGTTTGCCCAACAGCGCCCAGCGGAAACCTTCCACCACGCCGGCCATGGGATTTAATCCGAGAAAGACGCGCCAGCGCTCCGGCACCAGGCTGCTGGGATAGGCGACGGGGGTGGCGAACATCCAGAACTGGGTCAGAAAGGGGATGGTGTAGCGCACGTCGCGGTACTTCACGTTCAACGCGGAGAGCCAGAGGCCGACGGCGAGCGCGGTCACCACGGCCAGCAGCAGAAACAGCGGCAGCAGGGCCACGGCGGCGGTGGGCACGATGCCGTAATACAGCATCATGGCCATCAGGATGACGAAGGCGATGGCGAAGTCCACCAGCCCGGCCAGCACGGAGGCGATGGGGATCACCAGGCGCGGGAAATAGACTTTGGTGATCAGGTTCTGGCTGGCGACGAGGCTGTTGCTCGATTCGGTGAGGGCGAAAGCGAAGAGCTGCCAGGGCAGCAGCGCGACGTAGGCGAAGATGGGGTATGGAACGCCGTCGGAGGGCACTTTCGCCAGGCGGCCGAAGAACACGCTGAAGACCAACATGGTCATGACGGGCTGCAGGACGGCCCAGGCCGCGCCCAGCGCCGTTTGCTTGTAACGCACTTTGATGTCGCGCCAGACCAGGAAGTAGAGCAGCTCGCGGTACTCCCAGAGGTCGCGCAGGTGCAGGCGGAGGAATCCGGTGGAGGGGCGGAGGATGAGAACCGGGGTGGACTGGGTGGCCATGGGGGAGAAGAAGAAGTCAGGAGACAGGAGTCAGAAGACAGGGGGCAGAATCGTTCCAGGCGGCCAGCCAGCGGTTATGCGCGATGGGGCGCTGTTCGGGCAGGAAGGCGCGCCACCAGGCGTTGGGGATGATTCTGGTTTGGAAACCGGCGGCCGTCAGGATGCGCTCGCAGGCGGTCTCCAGTTCTTTGGAATGCGTTTCGATCAGCCAGCGAATGCCGGGGAGGGTATTGAAAGCGTTGGCTCCGTTTAGGATTTGTTCTTCGGCGCCATCCACGTCCATTTTCACGATGCAGGGGGCGTGTACGGATTCGGCAAGCGAGTCTAAGCGGATTTGATGCGCGGTGTCGGATGCGCCTACGAATCGGGTGGAGAGCTGCAGGCGATCGGACTGGGCGACGCCGTTCAACGCCAGGTTCTCGCGCAGAAATGGGAGGCAGGCCGCGTCCGGCTCGAATGCGAATACTTTTGCGGCCTTGGTCTTGGTGAGGAAATAGATGGTGTGCTCGCCGTGGGCGACGCCGATGTCGATGGCGGTGGCCGTATCCTTGGACAGGCGGTTGAGCCAGGGATGCGTTTCCTTTTCGAACAAGCCGGCATAAAACTGGGATTGGGTCCGCAGCGACAGATCCATGACGATGCCGCGGAAGGGGCCGGCCAGAATTTTGCGGGGTTTGTGCGCGGCAGGCATGCACAGGTTCTTCAGATTGGATATTAAGCGCATGGCCTACTTTCCCGCCCCGATCACGGCCAGCATCCAGGCGCGGGACCAATGCAGGCGGCCGCGGTCGAACTCGTTCCACAGCTTGCCGATGGTGCGGCGATTGAGACAGCCGCCGGCCAGGGCCATCTCGCGCAGTTCGCCGCTGTTCGACCGCATCCATTTGCCGAAGGGGAAAGAAAAGCCGCGCTTGCTGCGGCGGGCGGCCTCGAAGATGGCGGGCTCGGCGGCGGCTTCGGTGAGCATGGGCTTGTTTCCGGCGGTGCGGGTCGAACGGGAATCAGAGGTTGAAGCCTGCGCCGCCGCCTGTCCTACCAGGATATGGTCCAGATAGGGGACGCGCACTTCGATGGAATGCGCCATGCTGAACACGTCGGTATCGCGCAGGAGCTGATCGTGCAGGTAGCGTCGCATTTCCAGACGGCGGAAGGCTTCGCTGGAACCGGGCGCGGAGCGTGGGCGCAAGGCGTCCAGGTATTCGCCCGCAGCTTGGCGGACTTCGCTCGAATGCACGTCGAGCAGGGCGCGCACCTGCTCGGGCGCGAAAAAGCCGCGCAGGGCCAGATACAGGCCCGCGTCGTTGACGCCTTCGGCGAGGCTCGCGAGGCGCATCCAGTTTTCGCGGCCGCGCGCGCGTCCGTAGCCGACCGCGGTGGAGAGCACGGCGCGGCGCAGGAATCCGGGCAGCGCGGAGAATCGCCGGATGGAGTTGCCGTGGCGCGCCAGCCAGCGATAGTGCTTGTAGCCGCCGAAGACTTCGTCGCCGCCCAAGCCGGAAAGCACCACGGTGAGTCCGGCCTGGCGGGCGGCGCGGGAGACGAAGTACGTATTGACGCCGTCGTTGGTGGGCTGGTCCATGACGCGCAGCACGTTGGGCAGCTCGCGCATGAAGTCCTGGCTGGTGACGCGGACTTCGCGATGGTCGGTGCGGAATTCTTGCGCGATGCGGCGGGCTTCGGCGCCTTCGCTGAATTCCCGCTCGTCGAAGACTACGGTTAATGTGGTGAGGGCAGGCTGCGCGCGGCTGGCTAGGGCGACCAGCGCCGCGGAATCCACACCGCCGCTGAGGAAGACGCCCAGGGGAACGTCGCTGACCAGGTGGCGGTTGACGGCGTCGGCCAGGGTGGCGCGGAAGCCGCTCCCTGACGGTCGCGGCTCGGTATTGTTGGCACGCGGCTCGGTATTGTTGGCGCGCGGCTCGGTATCGGCGCCCGGTTCCCAATATTTGCGCGTGGCCACACAGGCGACGCTCGAAACCAGATAGTGTCCGGGAAGCAGGCAGTTCACCCCCTGGATGCCGGTAGAAGGCGCGGGCACGGAGCCGAACAACAGCAGGCCGGCCATTGCGGTAGGGTTTTTCCGATTGGGTACTAAGCCGGATGCCACCAAGGCCTTCACCTCGGAAGCGAAGGCGATCGAATCCGGCTGTGCGATGTAATACAGCGGCTTGATTCCGAGGCGGTCGCGGGCCAGCAGACAGAGCGGCTGGGCGCCGCGGTTGTCGTACAGGGCGAAGGCAAACATGCCGCGCAGCCGGCGCAGCAGGCCTTCGATGCCCCACTCTTCGTATCCGTGCAGCAACACTTCGGTATCGCAGCGCGAGACGAAGCGGTGGCCGGGCAGCGCGGCGGCCAGCTCTGCGTAGTTATAGATTTCACCGTTGTAGGTCACCCAGACGGCGCCATCCTCGTTGCACATGGGTTGATGGCCGGTGGGGGAAAGATCGATGATGGACAAGCGACGATGGCCGAGCACCGCGCGGGCGTCCTGGAACAGGCCGGCATCGTCGGGGCCGCGATGGGTTTCGGCCGCGGCCATTCGGTCGACGGCGCAGCGGTCCGCTGGGGTGGTTTCACCGGCGGTGCGAAAGATTCCTGCTATGCCGCACATGGGTTTAGATTGGAGGGCCAGCCAGAGCCGGCTGAAAGCCGGCTGCGGGCGAGATCGCCCGCCCTCCACTTATTAGTCGGCGTCTACTTGGACGGTCGGGCGCTTGCCGTTTCCGTTGTGGTGGCCGTTACCGTTTCCGTTGCCGTTGCCGTTGCCCAGATAGTGGAAATAGCCGTCGTAGTAATTCTGATAGTAGCCGTAGCCGGGCGTGTTCGGATTCCAGTTGTTCAGGATGGTCCCCATCACCGGAATGCCATCGTCGAGAAAGCGCTGCTTGGCCAGCAAGGCCGCGTCGCGGGTGGTCACGGCCGACCGCAGGATCAGGATTACGCCATCGGCCAGCCGGGCCAGCACGCGGGCGTCTGGAATATTGACCATGGGGGGCGTATCGATCAGAATGGTGTCAAAGCGCTCGCGCAAGCCGCGCAGCAGTTCGGGCAAGCGGTCGGAATGGAGCATGCTGGCCGCGTTGAAGCGCGAACGCCCGCTGGGCAGCAGATGCAGGCCGGGGATGTAGGTAGGGCGCGCCAGATCCTCGAAATCCGCATCTTCCAAAGGCTCGGGTTTCAGCAGGATCTCGCTCAGGCCGATGCCGTCGTTCTTCACGCCGAAGACCTGGTGCATGCGGGGGCGGCGCAGGTCGGCGTCGATGATCAGCACCTTCTGATTGATTTCGGCCACAACGATGCCGAGATTGCAGACGACGGTGGTCTTGCCTTCCTTCGGGCTGGCGCTGCTGAGCACCAGGACACGCGGGCGGTCTCCATCGCGGGCGGAGAACAGGATCGAAGTCAGGGTGGTGCGGAACGATTCGGAGATGAGCGATTTCTTGCGCGCCCAGGTGACCAGTTCCACGCGGTCGTCCACCAGTTCGGCATCGGTGCCGGCCTCTCCCTTCAAATCCAGGGACGAGCCGCGGGACCGCGGAGCGCCGGCCTTGCGCATGCCGCGCGAGGTCAGTTCCAGATTGGCCATGGGGACTACGCCCAACTCCGGCAGGTGCAGGTAGTAAGCGATGTCGCCGGGGTCGTGCAGGGTGCGGTCGGCGCGCTCCTGGAACACTACCAGACTGACACCGAGGCAAATCCCGCAAAGCAAGCCAAGGATGATATAGCGCACGACGTTCGGCTTATAGGGGATGAAAACCGCCTCGGCCGGGTCCACCACGCGGATGTTGCTGGCGCGCAGGGCGGAAGCCACGCTGGATTCCTTCATGCGCTGCAGCATGGTTTCGTATAGCGACCGCGTGGAGTCCACTTCGCGCTTCAGGATGCCGTAGTGAGTGGTCTTCTCGGACTGGTCGGCGACCAGTTTCACCTCCGCCAGATAGGACGCGGTCATGAGCTTCTCGCGGTTTTGGGCGGCGCTGTACTCGTTCTTGATGCGGGTCAGAATATTGGCGCGCTCGTGTTCGATGGTGGTTTGCATCAGGGCGATCTGCGCCTGAATGCGGCGGACGTCCGGGTTCTGCGGAGTGAGGGCGATGCGGAGTTCGGCGGATTTGCGCTGCAGTTCGGTCAGGTTGGTTTCGTCGTCGCGCAGCGCGGAATCGTCCAGCACGTCCGGCAGGGCCTCGGGCGGGCTGCCGGCGGCCATTTCGTATTTGGATTCCTTGGCCACGCGGTCGGACTGCGCTTGCAACAGGTCCTTTTGCAGGGCGCGCAGCTTATCCTCTTCCACGCTGGTCTTTTCGTCGGTGAAGGTCAGGCCGGAAGACCGCGCGTACGCGTTCAACTCTTCGTCGGCTCTCTCGAGTTTGATCTTAATGTCCTGGAGCTGCCGGGTGAGCCACTCGCCGGTGTATTCGCTGCTCTTCCAGCGGGCCTCCAGATTTTGCTCGATAAACTCCTTGGTCAGCATGTTGGCGAAGGAGGCGGCCACTTGCGGCTGGGTCGAATCGCAGGTGATGTCGACGATGCGGTTGGTTCCGGAGGCGCGCACGCGCACGCTTCCCGCGGCGGTATCGAGCGCTAGATGCCAGAGTTCGTCCTGGCTGGGGGGGCTGATGCCCAGCGCCTTTTTCCAAACGCTCAGGCGATCGGGCGGGCGCATGTCTTCGGGCGGCTTGCCCTTCTGCAGATCCTCAACCACACTGCGGCTGAGAGACTGGCTTTGCAGAATCTTGACCTGCGTCTGGATATCGAAATCCGGATAATAGTTACTGGTCGGGCTGACGGTGGGGCTGACGTTGTGCAGGCCCAGGAAATCCTCATTGAGGCCTTGCACTTCGATGGTGGTGTGGGCCTGATAGATGCGCGGTTGCGGAAGGGTATAGAGAAATCCGGCTACCGCGCCCAGCAAGGAAATGACGACCACCGCCGTCTTGTGACGGCGAACCATTTGCCAGTATTCGAGAACACCGGCATATTCGCGCTTCATGCCGCCGGGGGCCGGGTCCGCGAGCATGGCTGCAGGACTGGGCGCCGGAGCCGGCAGGTCGCCGCGCGGATTGACGCGGGCAAGGGCATGGCCGTTGCCGTTGGAGTAATGCTGAAGTTCTTCCATGAATTGCCTTTTGGAGGGTAGTGGGCCGGTTGCGCCGATTGACAATCGGCGCGCAGGATACCATCCTGCCCCACAACTTTAGTGATACACGCCGTAACTGGCGATGAATGTGCCGGCCGTGACGGCGGCCTCCAGCGCGCGGTACACCGCATGTTTGCCGGTGCTTCCGGGAACGACCAGGACGTCGCCGGCCAGCAGCGGTATATCCGCCGACTGCCCTGCCATAATCTTTTTCAAATCCACGACGAGTTCGGCGCGCTTCTGCTCGCCGGGCACGGGCCGCAGGATCCGCGCGTGGCTGATGGCCGCCGTATGCAACATTCCGCCCGACGATGAGACGGCTTCCAACACCGAGAGCGAGTCGCCCTCGTTCAGCGGAAGAGCCCCGGCGTGGTTGACTTCTCCGATGACGTAGACCACTTCCGCATGCGGCACGGAAATCACGTCGTGCGGACGGATGGCGATGTTGAATTCCGGGTTCTTGGCTTCCATCACGGATTTCAGATTGACTTCCGCGATGCTGAACTGATGCGTGGAATCGTCGGCGGCCCCGGGCAATGGGATGCGCCCGAATTCAAGGCGCCGGGTTAGTTTTACCGAAGGACCCGCATCCGGCCGCAGCCCGCCGGCTATCGCCAACATCTCCACCAGAGTCTTCTGGCCTTCCAGTTGGTGTACTCCGGGCGTGGCAACGGCGCCCACAATCGAGACCGGCTGGCTACGGAACTCCGTGATGCCAACAGTCACTTCCGGTTCCACCAGATACACTTTCAGGCGGGTGACGATCTCAGCCTCCAGTTGTTCGATGGTGAGACCGCCCGCGTGAACACGCCCGATCATCGGCAGCTTGATTTCCCCTTCCGCATCTACGCGGAACGGCTTTTCGCTGAGATCCGGTGCGTTTTGGGCGTGGATGGTGACGGTGTCTTCAGGGCCCAACACGTAGGCGATGCGCGCTTGGTCCGGCTGGGGCCCAGCGGCGGCCGGCGGCTGCTGCGCCACGGCTACGGCGCTCATGAGCACCAACGCCGCGCCAATCCGGATGCCTTTCCCGGCGAATTTCATTGGTTGTTCTCCTGGAGACTGGCCGTCTCCGGTTCTCCCGGAACCTGGCCTGTGGCGCTCTCCACCAATTGGCGGAGCTGATGCATCTCCATTCTCAATTGCCTGACGGCGCCCTCCAGCTTCTCCATCCTGGGTGCTGCCGTGATAGTGGAATCGCCGTTGCCATTACCGTTGCCATTGCCGGTGGGCAACTTGCACAAGGCAGCCCGGGCAAACTCGGAGACGCTGCGGGCGCAGTCCATGAGCGAGAGATCCTTGAGGCGCTCGTATTCGTCTTCCGAGAGACGAAAGCTTACCATCCGCGTGCGGGTCTTGAACACGGGAACCTCCTTCGTTTCAGATGTATCTGAACCATTTGCTGAGATTATTACAAGGTAATAGTTGGACTTAGCGGCCTGAGAGGCCGGCGCAGGCTGGGAGCCTGCCCACTGAGCGGTCAGACGATGGCCGCTTGCCGCCGCGTAGTCCAGTCTCTGGCGCCGCCGGCCGGCCGGATCGACTGTCGCGGGATGGCGACGGCCAGAGATCGTTGCAGCAGCGTGATGGAAACAATCAATTGCTCTGAGCCGTTGATTTCAGTGAGTATCCCGGTGACGTTGCGCAGCGGCCCCTCTTCGATCGTCACCGTCTGGCCGGCCTTCAGAAAGGGCCAGGGTTGCGCCAGCAGTCCCGATCTCACGACGGCTTGCACGGCCGCAATCTCGTAGTCGTCCACGGGAATGGGCGTCTTACCCAACCCGACAAAGCGGACTACACCGGGTATTAACAGCGCCGGCAAACGCCGGTCTATATTCAGCCGGCAGAACACATATCCCGGGAAAAGCGGCAGGTCCACATCCTGAAGCCGGTCCGACCACTTGCGCCGGCTGCGGAACAACGGCAGGAACTCGCTGTAACCGCGCAGCGCCAGACCTGAAGCCACAGCCTTCTCGCAGCGCGAAGCTACTTGCAGGGCATACCACGGAAAGATAGTTTTCTCGTCCGGCATTTGCCTGGAAAGTGTGTTCTGTACGTTTCAGCCCCGCTGCGCAAGCTACCGCCCCTTGAGTCCCAGAGCCTGTGTATGATCGGTGCCAACGAGACGGGTAATTAGTGACTGTAAGGGATGTGACAGACGTTTGTCAACATGAATTACACTCTTCTTGAGCCAGAAAATCCCGGTACTAGTAGCACTAAGACCCGGACCAAACTCCTAGGCTAATCCAGAGTTACGCTTAGTCTGGGCATCATACCTCAATCATATGACTAACTTAGCTGGACCTAACGTCCGCGATCTCGGCACCCGGCGCAGCCAACCAAGCCGCCCGCGCCATAAGCTAGAATGAACGGCTTATGGATGGTGTGTTGCTGCTGGCGCGCATGCTGTTATCGGCGACCTTCGCCCTCGCGGGTATAGCGAAGATGGCCGACCCCGCCGGGACGCGGAAATCCATCGTCGATTTTGGCGCGCCCGAATTTCTATCGCGGCTCGTGGCGCGGCTGTTACCACTGGTGGAACTGACCTGCGCCATCGCTCTGCTGCCCGCCGCCTCGGCCGTCTGGGCGGCCGCCGGGACCCTGGCGCTGCTGCTCTTGTTCATCGCGGCGATCGGCATCGGCATGGCCCGCGGCCGGCGGCCCGAGTGCCATTGTTTTGGCCAATTGCATTCCACGCCGGTAGGTTGGAATACACTGGCTCGCAATGCGGTTCTCTCCGCCATGGCCGCTCTGATAATCCTGCAAGGACAGCAGACTTCTTCTCCGAGCTTCATCGGATGGTTGGCCGGCCTCAGCCGGTTCGAAACCGCGGTACTGGCGTTCTCACTTGCTCTAGCCTCGCTGGCGGCGCTCTGGATGTGGTCGTTCTTTCATCTGCTGACCCAGAACGGACGGCTGCTGTTGCGCCTGGAAGCGGTCGAAACCGAACTCGGATTGCGTCCGGCGACGCCGGAGCCGGGGCTGCCCGTCAATGCTCCCGCGCCGCCCTTCCGCCTTTCGGCCCTGGATGGAAGCATCGTCACGCTCGACACGTTGCGCCAGGACGGCGACACACTGCT
>DATNMW010000435.1:0-17260 GCA_035602155.1 Bryobacteraceae bacterium
CGCCAACAGCCACTTGCCACGCGACGGCGCCGGCCGCCGCTCAGCGGATGAAGCCACCGCCGCTTCCAGCGATTTGATCAGCTTCGCAACAGCCGCGTCCCAGTACGGTTCGGGGATTTCAATCGCGTTCCAGCGGCTCAGCGCTTGCAGGTCCGCGGGTAGATCTCCCCCATCCGGCATCGTTGCGCCGCCCACCAGCACGGGAAACACGGGCATCTGGCGTTTGAGCACCACCGCGATTTCCTGGCGGACGATATCGTTGGGATCGTCCAGGCGGCGGTTCCCCGCCGCGTCTCTGGCATTTAGCCAGCTCGGACCTATGATCACAATGCACGCGCCGCTCTCGCTGAGATTACGCGCGATCTCTTCGTCCCACTGGACGCCCGGCGAGATGGAGTCCACGTCTTGGAAAACTCTTTCGCGAAAATGGGCGGCCAGCCGGTCCTTCAAACGGCCGGTATGGGCCGGACTATCGGTGCGGCGATAGCTGATGAATATTCTGCCTCCGCGCATCGGCGTACTCCTTCGGTTAGGATAACAGTAGGCCCGACAGTCATGCGATCCCGGCGCTCACCGCAGATTATTACCGCGCCCGCCGTACGGCCTTTCGACGCCGGCACGTTTGCCCGCCTCTGCCGCGCGCGCGACTATCTGGCGGCGCACTATGCGCGGCCCGTTTTTCTGGCTGAAGCCGCGCATCAGGCGTGCCTCTCGCCTTTCTATTTCAACCGCCTGTTTACGCAGGCCTTCAACGAGACGCCGCACGAGTTCATTACCCGCCGGCGCATCGAGCAGGCCAAAAAGCTGCTGCTGTCCGGCAACTACAGCGTCACCGAAATCTGCTTCGAGGTCGGCTATGAAAGCCTCGGTTCGTTCAGCACGCGTTTCCATTCCCTGACGGGTTTTTCGCCGGCCGCCTTCCGCGGCGAGGCGCGCCGCATCTTTGGCGGATTCGGCGGCGGATTGGGCGCGCGCTGGCCGCTATACTATATCCCCGCCTGCTTCCAACGCGCTTTCCTGGGTGAGCATTAGCGCAACGGGAATCCGCAAGAATCGAGAAGCGCACAACCCGGCGCATTCCGTATTCTGGGAACAGCGAGGAGATGCACATGATTCAACGGCTCAGTTACACACAACTTTATGTTCTGGACCAGGACGCGGCGCGCGACTTCTACGTCGACAAGCTCGGATTCGAGGTGCGCGCGGACAACTGCATGGACAACGGCTTCCGCTGGCTTACCGTGGGCCCCAAGAGCCAGCCGGAGCTGCAGATTATCCTGATGAAGATCGACGGTCCCAATTTCGACAAGGACACCACCGCCAGTCTGCGGCGGCTGCTCGCGCAGGGCATTCTGTGCGGCGGCGTGCTGGAAACCAGCGATTGCCGCCAGGACTACGAAGATCTCAAAGACAAGGGTGTCGAGTTCAGCGCGGCGCCGGTAGACCGCTTCTACGGCATCGAAGCCGTCATGAAAGACAACTCGGGGAATTGGTTCAGCCTCACGGAACGGAAGGGCAACTGAAATGTACTTGCGATAGAATCTCCTGAATGCGCATTCTGTTCGCCTTCCTATGCCTGGCACAACTATCTTTCGCTCAAGGGAGGGGCGCCGCTGCCAACGAGGCGGACGCTGCCGCTACGGCGTCCGCCGCGCGCGCCGCCTTCATTCGCGAGAATTACACCAAGTTCGAATACCGCATCGCCATGCGCGACGGCGCGAAGCTGTTCACTTCGGTCTATGTGCCCAAGGACGCGTTCAGCGAGGGCCTGAGGTATCCCATCCTGATGCAGCGGACGGGCTACAGCGTGTCGCCTTATGGGGTCGACCAGTACCGCACCAATCTGGGACCCTCCGATCTATTTGAACGCGAGAAGTTCATCTTCGTGTACCAGGATGTTCGCGGCCGGTTCATGAGCGAAGGCGATTTCGTCACCATCCGCCCGCACAAGCCGGCGAAGAACGGGCCGAAAGACACCGATGAGAGCACCGACACATACGACACCATCGAATGGCTGGTGAAACACGTTCCCGGCAATACCGGCAAGGTGGGGATGTGGGGCGTGTCGCAGCCGGGCTTCTACGCGACGGCGGGGATGATCGACGCGCATCCGGCGCTGGTGGCGGTGGCGCCGCAGGCTCCGGTGACGGATTACTACATGGGCGACGATGTTTACCACAACGGCGCATTCATGCTCGCGCACCGTTTCAGCTTCTACATGGGGTTCCGCAACCGCGAGGGCGATCCCGCGCCGCCTCCGCGCACGCTGCCCTTTGACTTCGGCACGCCGGACGGCTACGACTTCTATCTGAGCCTGGGGTCGCTGGCCAACGCCGACGAGAAGTATTTCAAGCACAAGCAGCCCATGTGGAACATGAACATCGACCACACCACCTACGACGAAGAGTGGCAATCGAGGGCGATTTGGAAGTACCTGAAGGGCATCAAGCCGGCGGTGATGCTGGTGGGCGGTTGGTACGACACGGAAGATCCGCAGGGCCTGCTGCGGCAGTTCGATTTCATGGAGAAGAACGCGCCGCCGGCCGACATGCTGGTGATGGGGCCGTGGAATCACGGTGGTTTCGCGCGCGGCGATGGCGACCGGCTGGGCAACATCAACTTCGGCTCGAAGACGGGGCCTTACTACCGGGAGCACATCGAGTTGCCGTTCTTTTTGTACTACCTCAAGGGGCGCGGCGATGGCAAGTTTCCCAAGGCATGGATGTTTCAAACCGGCATGAATCAGTGGCGCAGGTTCGACGCATGGCCGCCGCGCGAAGCCCAACTCACCGACCTGTTCCTGGCTGCGCACGGCAAGCTGGCTTGGAGCCGGCCGGCGGAGGCGGGATTCGAAGAGTACCTGTCGGACCCATATAAGCCGGTGCCCTACGTGGACCATATCGCGCAGCGCATACTCAATTCGTATATGACCGAGGATCAGCGGTTCGCCGCCACGCGTCCCGATGTGCTGGTATTCCAGACCGAACCGCTGGACCATGACGTGCCGGTGTTCGGACCCATTCAGGTGGACCTGAAGGTGTCCACGTCCGGGACGGATTCCGATTTTGATGTGAAAGTAATCGACGTGTTCCCGGGCGACTATCCGGACTATAACAATCCAGCGCCTGCGGTCGCCGCGGGGACGGCTGCTCCGGGGGCGGCTCCGGTGAACACGTCGCCGATGGGCGGATACCAGGAATTGATTCGCGGTGAGCCGTTCCGCGGTAAGTTCCGCAAGAGTTTCGAAAAGCCCGTGCCGTTTGATCCCAACAAGCCGGACCGGATTACGTTCTATCTGCCGGACATCGCGCATACCTGGCGGCCTGGGCACCGGATCATGGTGCAGGTGCAGAGTTCCTGGTTTCCGCTGACGGACCGCAATCCGCAGAAGTTTATCGAGATTCCCAAGGCGCCATCGAACGATTTCCGGAAGGCGTTCGAACGCGTGTATTTCGGCGGCGCGGACGGGTCGCGGATTCAGTTGCGAGTGATGGAGTAACCTTGGAGGGCGGCGGAGAGCGGCCAGGATTGCTCGCTTAGCCGGTTTTGGGGATTTCCGACTGAAGGGGACCGCTCCCTGACGGTCGCGGCTCGGTAAGCCTTGCGAGATTAACGCGAATGTTACTGAGCCGCAACCGTCAGGGAGCGGTTCCCCCAAAACGCTTAAATACTCCAAGATTGGCCCGCCCTTCAAGGGGGAGCTAAAATAGTCAGGCCATGCATTTGGAACCATCCATCCTGGTTGCTCCTCTCGCCGGATTCCTGGTAGCGATAGGTCTAGCGGCGCAGCAGCCCGGGACACCCGCATCGGCCGCCCCGGCATGGGCCCAGCCGGGTTCCGCTACGCACAAACAGGTTGCGCCACCGGCAGACTTTCACAGGCCTGGCAGGAATTTCGATACGCCGGTCGGCATATTCGAGGGCCAGTCCGACATTGGAAGCGCGTTAGCGCCGGGCAGCGCGAGTTACGACGCGGGCACTAAGCAGTACACTATCAATTCCGCCGGTTACAACGTCTGGTACACACGCGACGAGTTCCGGTATCTCTGGAAGAAGATGTCCGGCGACGTCTCACTCGCGGCCGATATCGGGTTTCCCGACCCGAACGGCTACGGAGACCGCAAGGCGCTGCTGGTCATCCGTCAGGATCTGAATGACGATTCCAAGGAAGCCATTGCCGCCCTGCACGGTCTCGGTATGATCCACTTGGCCGAACGTCCCGAGAAGGGAATCCGCGTCAAGGATATGGAGTACCGCATTGGGGGCCGCGGCCGTCCCGGAGGAGCCAACCCCGACAGCCTGGTCGGCGTGACGGCCGAGCGGATCGGCATCGAGAAGCACGGCGATTCCTTCGCGCTCTTCGTCAGCCTGGAAGGCGAGCCGATGCACCAGTTCGGTCCGCCCATCAACCTGCACCTCGACGGACCTTTCTACGTGGGCATCGGCTTCTGCGCGCATCTGCCGGAGACGGTCGATACGGCGGTGCTTTCCAATGTCGTTCTCGAAAACTCGGCGGGGCAAGTTCGTTAATGCGGCCAATCGATTCGCGCTCGCGTGACTTTTCGATGCGCCCGGCGGTTACTCTTATTTGAGGGCGGTTTGCGGAGCAAACGTTGAAGGCCGATCCGGCCAGCGAAGAAGAGCGGCTTCTGATCGAAGCAGCCCAGCGCAACCCGGGCCGCTTCGCGGAACTTTACGAACTGAACTTTGAACGTGTGTACGCGTACGTCGCGCGCCGCATGGGCAGTCGCGAAGAGGCCGAAGACGTGACGGCGGAGGTGTTTCAGCAGGCGTTCGCGAATCTTCCGCGTTTCGAGTGGCGCGGCGTGCCTTTCGCGGCCTGGCTGCGGCGGATGGCCGCCAACGCGATCGCCGACCGATGGCACGCCTTGCGGCGGGAGCCTAGCGAACCGGATCGCGATCCGGCTGGCGACCCTGCCGGCGAGGACGATATCGAGCGGCGCGCCATGCTCTTTCAGTTGGTGGACACCCTGCAAGCGGATCAGCGTCAAGTGGTGATCGGGCGCTTCGTCGAGCAGAAGAGCATCTCCGAAATGGCGCGGGAACTGGGCCGCAGCGAAGGCGCCATCAAGCAGCTTCAATGGCGGGCGCTGAAAAATCTGCGCGAACTGGCGGGGAGGGCAAATGGCTAAGCGCTCCCTGGCGGACCGGCTGGATCAACTGATCGCGGAGATGCTGGCGGCGGAGCCCCGCGCAGAGTTAGCCCCAAAGGACCAGCGGCTGGCTGGCATGGCGCGTCTGGCGGCCGATCTGCGGGATTTGCCGCGGCCAGGTTTCAAGGAAGGTCTGAAGAACGATTTGAAAAGGGGAGCTTTGATGAGCCCAACTGCCGTAAACCCCATACGAGCCGGCTTTCACACCATCACACCGTATGTGACGGTGCTGCAGGCCGCTGAAATGATCGATTTCGTGAAGAGCGTGTTCGGCGCGCAAGAGCTATTCCGCGGCACCGGATCGGCGGGAGGAATCCACGCCGAAGTGCGCATCGGCGACTCGATGATGATGATCGGGGGCGGCAGCGCGTCCCGCGGAACGCCTACGCCCAGCATGTTCCAATACTACGTGCCGAACGTGGACGAGGTGTATGAGCGGGCCGTCGCGGCCGGCGCAACCGTGCAGTTGGCGCTCTTGGAGGATCATGGAGACCGATTCGGGTCGGTAACGGATCCGTTTGGGAACCACTGGATTATCAGCAAGCACCTGGGTCCCAAGTACGTGCCGGAAGGCCTGCGCGACGTGACCATCTATCTGCACCCGGTGGGAGCGCCGAAGCTGATCGACTTTCTGAAGCAGGCCTTCGCCGCCGAGGAATTCGTGCGTTACGATTCGCCCGATGGAACCGTGCTGCACGCCAAGGTGCGCATCGGCGACTCGATAATCGAGATGGGCGATGCGCGGCGGCCCTCCTCCAGTATGGTGTTGCAGCCAATGCCCACGGCGATTTATCTGTATGTTCCCAATGCGGACGCGGTGTACCGCAATGCGATCGCGGCGGGCGCGGTTTCGCTTTCCGAGCCGGCGGATCAGCCCTACGGCGACCGTTTGGCGGGAGTACAGGATTTTTGCGGAAACCGGTGGTACATCGCGACGCATATCGGCAGCGCTTAACCGTTTTGGGGATTTCCGACTAAAGCAAACCGCTCCCTAACGGTCGCGGCTCGGTAAACCGCGCGAAATCGACGCTACTGTTATCAGCGAGCGGTTTCCCCAAAGCGGTTAAACACCCGCACATCGGTGGCGCCGCTTAGTGAGGGATGCGCCCTGATATACTGCGCATCATGCGAACCACGAGCGCAGTTGGCATAGTTTGCGGGCGGGCCGCTTGGGCCGCGGCCCTGTCCATAGTTGTTACGGGCACGGCGGCGGGGCAATCCGGGCAATACTTTCGCGGCGTCAATGTGTCGCAGGCGGAGTGGGGCGACCCGCTTAACGAAACCTACGGCATCGGCAATTACACTTACGCCACGGCGCCCACGTTCAACTACTTCGCGGCGCGCGCCTTGCCGTTTATTCGGCTGGTGGTAAAGTGGGAGCGGCTGCAACCTACGCTCGGCGGTCCGCTCGACACCACGCAGCTTGGCTATCTGCAGCAGGACGTGGCTGACGCTAAGGCAGCCGGGGCGGTCGTGAGCATCGTTCCGCACAATGAGGCGAGGTATGCCACGCTCGAGAGCCAGGTTGCCAATTACGATAGCGACGCCTGCATCATCGATAACCCGTGCCCCGGCAGTCCGGTCAACGTCACGTCGGCCGACTTCGTAGACTTCTGGGTCAAGATGTCCAACGTCTTCATGAACGAGCCGGCCGTGGTGGCTTACGACTTGACCAACGAGCCGCACGACATGGGAGTGGCAAACTGGAACACAATCGCGCAAACGGCGCTTGCAGCGATTCGCGCCAACGGCGATAACAAGACGATCATGATTCCGGGGGACGGATGGAGCAACGCCACCTACTGGTCGAGTTACAACGGCTCCGCGCCTTTTATCACCGATCCCGCCAACAATTACTATTACGAAGCGCACCTTTACTTCGATTCGGACTTCAGCGGAACTTATGCCGAGACTTACGATCAGGAACTGGCCGCCAATCCGAACATGGCAACCGTGGGGGCCACGCGCCTGGCGCCCTTCGTGAGCTGGTGCCAGACCAACAACGTCCCCTGTTATCTCGGGGAGTACGGCATACCGAACGACGATCCGCGATGGCTGACCGTGTTGGACAATTTCCTGATAGCGCTGGATCAGGCGGGTATGCCGGGCACGTATTGGGCGGCGGGCGAGCTATGGGCGACCGTGCCCACTTGCACTTGCAGTTTCCTCTCGGTGGAGCCGTCGAACAATTTCACCACCGATGCGGAGCAGTTGCCGACGCTGCTGGGACACCTGAAACCGGCAACGTTGGTGACACTGTCGTCTGCCGCCGACTACGGTTGGGCCACCGCGCCAGGGGAACTGGTGACCGGTTACGGCAACGCCACGCTGGCAACGGGTACGGGGCCGGCCACTGAGCTCCCGCTGCCCACGACGCTGGAAGGCGCGCAGGTGCAGGTGACCGATAGCAGCGGGAATGCAACGCTCGCTCCGCTTTTGTACGCCTCGCCCGGGCAAATCAACTATCAGGTTCCGAGCGGCGTGGCGGCGGGCCTGGCGACGGTTGCGGTCTTAAATGGCTCGGATACAGTGGCGACGGGGGTGCTGGAAGTGCAAGCCACCGCTCCCACGATCTTCACGGCGAACGAACAGGGAACCGGCGTGCCGGCGGCCCTGATCCAACGCGTGCACCCTGATGGAACGTACGACTACGAGGGAGTCGCATCTCCGATCGCGTTCGACGGGGACAGCCTTTATCTGCTACTGTACGGCACTGGATTCGACGCCGCATCCAAGAGCGGCACCACGGTGACGGTCGGCGGGACCTCCACGACGGTCACGTTTGCGGGTCCGGCGCCGGGCTTTTCGGGAGAGGATCAGATAGACGCGCAACTGCCCAGTACGCTAACGGGCGCCGGATCGGTTACGGTGACAGTGACAATCAATGGAGCCACGGCCAATGCGGTGACCCTCGCATTCCAGTAATACGAGCATGGCATGGTCTCCGTTGTGCTAACGTCGAGTCTTGTTTATCATTGGATTCTCATAGGGAGGTGACGCTTGCAAGCAACCCTCAGCCCCGCGTCCCCGGCGCAGGAGTCGATCCGCGCTCCGCAACCAATCACCCGCAACATCGCCGTAGACGCCTATCGCGGCTGGGTGATGCTGCTGATGATGGCCGAAGTCCTGGAATTGGCGCGCGTGGCCCACGCATTCCCCGGTAACTGGTTCTGGGCATTTCTGGGATACAACCAGACCCATGTGGACTGGTCCGGCTGCTCGCTGCACGATATGATTCAGCCCTCGTTTTCATTTCTGGTGGGCGTGGCGCTGCCTTACTCCATCGCCAGCCGGCTGGCCAAAGGCGGCACGTTCGGGAAGATGTGGGCGCACGCCATTTGGCGCTCGTTTCTGCTGATCGCGCTCGGGATTTTTCTGCGGTCGATGTACACCTCGCGGACCTATTTCACGTTTGAAGATACGCTCACGCAGATCGGCCTGGGATATCCGTTCCTGTTCCTCTTGGGCTTTCGCAAGCCACGCTGGCAATGGATCGCACTGGCTGCGATTCTGACGGGATACTGGCTGGCCTGGTCTCTCTATCCCGTGCCGGGTCCCGGATTCAACTGGCAGTCCGTAGGAGTGCCCGCCAACTGGCCGCATTTCTTCTCCGGCTTCGCGGCGCACTGGAACAAAAATGCCAACTTGGGCAACGCCTTCGACCAGTGGTTTCTGAATCTGTTCCCCCGCTCGCACCCGTTCGTCTTCAATGAGGGTGGATACCTGACGTTGAGCTTCATTCCCACGTTGGGCACCATGATCCTGGGACTGGTGGCCGGCCGCTGGCTACGGGCGAGCGCGCCACGCATCCCCATACAGCGCCTTTTGATTGCCGGTGTTGCGGGGATCGCCGCGGGCCTGCTACTGCATTTCACCGGCATCTGCCCCATCGTGAAGCGCATTTGGACTCCCAGTTGGACGCTGTTCAGCGGCGGCATCTGCTTCCTGTACACGGCGATCTTCAGTTGGGTGATCGATGTGAAGGGTTACCGGAAGTGGGCCTTCCCGCTGGTGGTCATCGGCGTGAACTCGATCGCGGCGTACCTGATTGCGCACTTGTTTGAGCGATTCACCTTCAGCTCGTTGCGGATTCACCTGGGTCCCAATGCGTTCCGGTTGCTCGGTTCCGGCATGGAACCCCTCCTGCTGGGCAGCGCGGTCCTGCTCACCTACTGGCTCATCCTATACTGGATGTACCGGCGCAAGCTGTTCCTTAAGATTTGAGACGCGTACTGATCCTCGGGTTGCTTTGCCCGCTGCTGGCGGGCGCGCTGGTCTATGTGGGCGACTATGTTTCGCTGCGCTACCGCATTCCGAGCAACCGGGCGCAATTCGGCAGCGTGGTTGTGCAGGTGACCTGGGTGATCCCGATGAAGGACGGCAAGACGCAATATGCATTCGATCCGCCCGCCCCGCAGGAGTGCGTGAATTCGCTGTTCCCGCATTTGGGCGATCCGCCATGCTGGTATCTCAGCCGGCACACGAAGCAACAGGTGAATACGGGAAGCCGGTGAAGAGTCGGCCGCGGTCCAGCGCTACGATCCACAGTTCCGTGCCCGCTCGGCAGCCGGCTATGGGGCTGCCCATTGAACTGAGAAGCTGGTTCCGTCGCTAGACAGCGACGACGGAATGGCTTCCATCACGCTGTTCTTTTCCATCGTAATTTCTTCGATGGTCGGGAACGCCGAGATCGCGCCGGTAGTGGTATTATCCTTCGCGGCACAGGTGCTGGCGATACTGGTGTTGTCCTTGCCGAAAAGCACCGTACCGAAATCGGCCAAGGGCAGGATGATGTTGCTCGAAGGAGCTTCGGCAATCCATTCGGCCGACGACCGTTCCGCTCCCGCAACCTTCGCGCTCTTGGTGAAGGATGCGCCGGTCCGCTCATCGGCGATCTTCACGGTGAATTCCTCTGTGCTGGCGCTGTAAAAGATCGAGGCCGAGATTCTATCCCCTGGCTCTATCGTCATGGTGGTGATGGTGATGATCGGCTCGGTACAGCAAAACTCATACCAAGCCGTATATTTCGGTTTGCCGTCCGAACAAACGGCCTCCGTGCCGGTTTGCTCGACCGTGCTGGAAGAGTATCCATCGATGCCCACCCAAAATACGGCGTATTGGGTCGCCGAACTACAACTCATCGTGGGGACGATCCAGGAGCCTTCCGCGGCGACGAAGCCCGACCCCGTCACCGCGTAACCGCTCCAGTTGCCGCTGGTGACCGAGCCATCTCCGTGCTCTACGCGGCCTTTGATGGGCGCGTGCCAGCGCGGGGCCATCTCCGGGGTGGCGGCAGGCGGGAGGGGCGCGCTCGACACCTGCGCGAAAGCGGGCAGCATGGCGATCGCTCCAAGAATTCCAACTCGCTTCGTCATCATTCGCATCGTATCCTCAGACTTTCGGAAATTATATATTCGGGGTTCACTCGCAATTCCGCCAGTATACACCGCGCGGCACCAGCGTGGCGGCCACAATCTTGCGTCTGCCGCATAATTTTACATAACGGCGGACGCGACCCAGCATGGCCTTGTCGAGTCGTTTGCCCGCTCATGGCGGGCGGGATGGCATATGTGTGCGATTATGTCTCGTTGCGCGATCGGATTCCGAACAACCGGGCGCAATTCGGCAGCGTGGTCGTGCAGGTATCTCATCCGGCACAAGCGGCAACAGTTGAATACAGGAAGCCGAAGGCGGACACCCGAGCTTGATTGCGCTAGGGCCAGCTTCTTCCGCAGGGGCAGAGCAGCCTCACAGATCGTCGGGCCGCAGACCTGTCTTCTTGGCGATCTGCGCGAGAAGTCCGGGGCCAGACTTCGCCAGCCAGCGGCCGTCCTCCTCTCGCCCGAGGGCGATTGGAATCGATTCCACCGTTACCGTTTCCATCGACATCCTGGGCTTCATTGTAGTTGTTGGGAAGCGTAAGCTTGTGAAACGCTCCCTTACGGTCGCGGCTCTGTAATAATGATGGGGACGGTGTACCGGAGCTTCCCTTGCTATCTAACCGCGTCGTTGCTGGCCTGTGCGCAGATGCTTTGGGCGCAGACGCCGAAGTACGAAGGGCAGCCCATCGCCGATATTCAGTTCGTTCCGCCGGAACAGCCGCTGACCGCCGCGGAACTGGCGAACGTCGTGCCGCTCAAGAAGGGCGCGCCCCTACGGCTGGCGGATGTGCACGCGGCTATCGAGCGGCTGTATGCCACCGGCGCATTCGAAGACATTCAGGTGGATGCCGAATCCGCGCCGCTCCCCTCCCTAGGCGTGACCGTGCGAATCATAACAAGGAATAGTTGGTTCGTGGGCAACGTAGCGATGGTGGGCCGCATATCCGATCCGCCCAACGCCGGTCAACTGGTGAACATCACGCGGCTGAACCTGGGGCAGCCGTTTTCGGAAGCGGACGTGGCGCCGGCGCAGACCGCCATCGAACGCCTTTTAGAGTCCAACGGACTGCACCAGAGCCAGGTCCATCCGGAGGTATCCTACGATCGGCAAACGCAGCAGGTGAGTATTCACTTTGTGGTGGATTCCGGTCCGCGCGCGCATTTCACGACACCGGGGATCAGCGGCGATCCCAAAATGCCGCTGCAGGATATCGTGAAGGCCACGCACTGGCGGCGCTGGCTGATCGGAGGGTGGCGCACGGTCACCCAATCGCGCGTGAACAACGGCGTCGAGGACGTACGTTCCAAGTACGAACGGCGCGGGCGTTTTGAAGCGCGCGTCTCCTTGAAATCGATGGACTACGACGCGGACACGCGTCTCAGCAAGCCCCTGCTGGATATCGACGCCGGCCCCGAGGTCGAAGTGCACGCGGTGGGGGCCAAGGTGTCGCAAGGCAAGCTACGCAGCCTGGTGCCCGTTTTCGAAGAGCACAGCGTGGACGACTCCCTGCTGCTCGAAGGCGAGCGCAACTTGCGGGACTACTTTCAATCGCAAGGCTATTTCGACGCCGAAGTCGAATTCAAACCGCAGCGGGTGGTCAACGATAAGGCAACCATCGATTATCTCATCAACCCCGGTGAGCGCCATAAGCTGGTGCTGATCGATATTCAGGGCAATAAGTATTTCAGGACGAACGCCATCCGGGAGCGCATGTTCCTGATGCGCGCTTCGCTGTTGCAGTTCCGGCGCGGCCGCTATAGCGGGGCTCTGCTGCGGCGCGATGAGCAGTCCATCGCCAGCCTGTACCAGTCCAACGGATTCCGCGACGTAGACGTCACGCACAAGATAGTGGATGGCTATAAGGGTAAGCCCGACAATCTGGCGGTTTTCATAAGCATTCAAGAAGGTCCGCAGTACTTCATCCATAGCCTGGATGTCCAGGGCGCCGCCAAGTTGGACAAAGCGCAGTTGCTGTCCGCGCTTAGTTCCGTGGAAGGGCAGCCCTTCAGCGAATACAACGTGGCTGTGGATCGGGATACCATCCTGCAGCAGTACTCCGCCAAAGGGTTCCCCAACGCCACCTTTGAATGGAGTTCCAAGCCCGCGTCCGGCCCTCACCAGACGGACTTGACCTATGTGATCCACGAAGGCCAGCAGGAGTTCGTGCGTGAGATTCTGATCAGCGGCCTCCAAAACACGCGACGCAGCCTGGTGGATAGCAAAATGTTGCTGAAGGCCGGCGATCCGCTATCGCCTACCGCGATGCGCGAGACGCAGCGAAAGCTGTACGATCTGGGCGTCTTCGCGCGCGTGGATACGGCCATCCAGAATCCCGACGGCGACACCAGCGAGAAGTACGTGCTCTACGATATGGAGGAGGCGCGCAAGTATTCGATCGCCACCGGCTTCGGCGCGGAGTTCGCCAGAATTGGCGGCTGCACGACTTGCCTGGAATCGCCCCAAGGCCAAAGCGGCTTTGCGCCAGATGCCACGCTGGATGTTTCGCGCCTGGACCTGTGGGGCTTGGGCCAGAGCCTCAGCTTCAGGGGCCGCGTCTCGACCCTGGAGCAGCGCGCGCTGATCAACTATACTGCGCCGCGCATCCACGGCAATGACAAGTTGACCCTGTCGTTCACCACTTTGTACGACAACAGCAAGGACGTGCGCACGTTCACCGCGCAACGCTTTGAAAGCTCCGTGCAGCTTTCCGACCGCCTTTCCAAGTCGATCACGCTGCTCTACCGGTACACTTACCGGCATGTCACCGTGGACCAATCCACGCTGAAGATCTCGCCTTACCTGATTCCGCTGTTCTCGCAGCCGGACCGCGTGGGCGAAACCTCGTGGAGCATGATTCAGGACCGGCGCGACGACCCCATTGAGACACACAAGGGTATCTACAACACCCTGGATATCTCGCTCGCGCCGCGCGCTTTCGGTTCCGAGATTTCGTTTGGACGCCTCCTGGGACGCAATGCAACCTATCACCCGATCGGCAAGAAGTTTGTACTGGCGCGCACCACCAGCTTCGGCATCGTGCATCCGCTGCAAAATGTCGCGGACCCGAATACGGCCATTCCACTTCCCGAGCACTTCTTCTCCGGCGGCGCCACCTCCGAGCGCGGCTTCCCGGACCTGCAAGCGGGGCCGCGAGACATGACCACCGGCTTTCCTTTGGGCGGTACCGCCCTGCTGATGAACCAGACCGAACTCCGTTTCCCGTTGCTGCAGAATGTTGGCGGAGTGCTTTTTCACGACATGGGCAATGTATATAGCAGCCCGTCGGCCATTTCGTTCCGCACGGATCAGCATGGTATGTCGGACTTCGACTATATGAACCAGGCAGTAGGCTTCGGGATACGTTATCGCACGCCCATCGGTCCGATACGGCTGGACCTGGCGTACAGCATCAATCCGCCACGATTCATAGGGTTCGCGGGAAGTTTGAGCGATCTTCTAAGCGCCGGCCCAGAGCCGTGCAACACTCAGCCTTATAACTGCATCCCGCAGAGCATCAGCCACTTCCAATTCTTCTTTTCGATAGGGCAGACATTTTGATGCGCCGCCGGTTCCCTATCGCGATCTATCTGGTTGGCCTGCTGGCCGGCCGGCCGGCCGGCAGGGCGTTCGCCGAGACCATCGACCGCATCGCCGTCTCGGTAGGCATTAGGGTGATCACGGAAACCGATCTGGATCGCGAGATACGGATTACGGCGTTGTTGAACAACCAGAAACCCGACTTCAGCCCCGCCAACAAACGCGTGACCGCGGAACGCATGGTGGACCAGGCGCTGGTGCGCAACGAGATGCAGGAGAGCCGGTACTTGCCGCCCTCCGCGGCCGAGACTGAAGCGGCGCTGCAAGAGGAGAAGATCCGCTATGGGAACGACGCCGCGTATCGCCGCGCGCTGGCCGCGTATGGAGTGAATGAAGAAGAATTGAAGGCGCGCCTCGCGTGGCAACTGATGCTGGTGCGTTTCATTAGTTTGCGCTTCCGGCCCGGAATCCAGATCACCGACGAAGAGATTCGCAAGTACTTCGACGAGCACATGCGCGCGGAGCTGATGCAGGCGCATCCCGGGCAGACGCCTTCCGTAGACGACCATCGCGCCGGCATCGAGCAGACCCTCATCGGCCAGGCGGCCGACGAACAAGTGGAGCAATGGCTGAAAGAAGCCCGCCGCCGGATTCACATTCAATACCACGGCGAGGCTTTCCAGTGAGCCGCCGCGCGCGTAGAATCTGGATTGCGGCGGGCAGTCTGGCCGCGCTGGCGCTGGCCGTTGCGCTGAGCGCGGTTCTGGTTCTGCGCAGCGATTGGTTCCGCGAGAAGGTCCGCCAACGCATCGTGGCGGAAGTGGAGAAGGCCACCGGCGGGCGCGCGGAAATCGCCGCATTCCGGTTCGACTGGAAGCAGATGCGCGCCGAGGTGGATGGTTTCGTATTGCACGGGAGCGAGCCGCCGGATGGGCCGCCGCTGTTCCGCGCGGATGCCGTCGTTTTGGGCATCAAGATCGTCGACCTGCTGAAGCGCTCCGTCGATCTGCAGTACCTCGACGTACGTCATCCGCAGGTTTACGCGATCCTTTATCCGGATGGGCATACCAACCTGCCTGCGCCGAAAGTGCGGCGGGCGGGCAAGGGCGCAATAGAGACCATTCTGGATTTGGCCATCAACCGTTTCAGCCTGCAAAACGGCAGCTTTGAAGTGTCGGGCCAGGGGAAAACGCCCTTCGATGCGCAGGGCCGCAATCTGCGCGCGGAGTTCAGTTACGACGCGGCCGGACCGCGGTATGGCGGGGAGGTGTCTATTGCGCCGGCTCTATTTCATTGGGGCGGCTACCGGCCCGTGCCGCTAGATGTGAGTCTGGCGCTGGCAGTGGAGAAGAATCGCGTGCGGATCGATTCCGGGCGCGTGTCTACGGGGCAGTCGCAGGTTGAATTTTCCGGCGCGATCGACAGCCTTACGGATTTCTCCGGCGCGTTTCAATATAAGGTGCTG
Source organism: Bryobacteraceae bacterium (assembly GCA_035602155.1). Taxonomy (GTDB): domain Bacteria; phylum Acidobacteriota; class Terriglobia; order Bryobacterales; family Bryobacteraceae; genus Bog-159. Next base: position 15,559 of record DATNMW010000435.1, read on the forward strand.
GCATCGCTGGGCGAAGTGACCCGCACGTTCGGCTTGCGCACGCAACTGGAAGGTCCGGTGACGCTGACCGGGAAGGCCAGCTTCCACGGCGCGTCGAACTATCAGGCCGGCGGCTCGCTGCACGCGGCGGGTGTGCTATTTAGCCCCGACCCGCACTTCACCCTGCGCGATTTTCATGCCGATGGCGGCTTCCGTATCGACCCGCGCCGGATGGCCGTTTCGGGCCTGCGGATTGCCGGACTGGCCGCGGCCTCCCTGGCTGGAACGAATAGGGCACTGGAACCATTTCAGGTAAGCGGCCGCATCGAAAGCGTGGTGCTGCGGCAGAAGACACTGGACGCCGCCGGTATTCACCTCGACACACTGGACGGCTCTTTCGAGGGGAAGGCGCAGATCGCGGACCTCCGGCGGGTGCATGTGGAGGGCGATGTGACCAGCTTCGATCTGCGAAAGCTGATGCGCGTCTATAACGGCCAGAGCGTGCCCTGGGATGCGGCCGCATCGGGCCCGATGCAGTTGAGCGTGACAATCGGCAACGGCAGCACGCTCCAGATCGGGGGCCGCATGGCAATTTCGCCCACGGGGACCGGCGCGCCGGTACACGGCTCGATAAACGCGACTTATGACGCGGCCAGCGAGACGCTGGATTTGGGAACGTCGTTCCTGGCGTTGCCATTCACCCGACTCGACTTTTCCGGTGTGCTGGGAAGGCTGTTGCGCGTGCACGCCGATTCGCGGAACCTGGACGAGGTACTGCCGGCCTTCGACGTGCAGTCGCTTCCGGTCAGGTTGCAGTCGGGGGATGCAGTGTTCGATGGCTCGATCGCAGGCACGCTGGAAGCCCCGCGCATCGCGGGTCATGGCAATGCCACAAACGTGGTGTGGTCTGGCCGTACGTTCCAGGCGGTCAGCGGCGATATCGACCTCTCCAGCGCTGGCCTTGCCGTGCGCAACGGCAACCTGCAGCAAGGCGCGTTGCACGGCCAAGGCGCAGGGTCCTTGGGCATGCAGGGCTGGAAAGTGGAGGACTCCAGCCCGGTTTCGTTCGCGGGTTCCATCCGCAATGCGCCGGCCGCGGAGCTGATGGCCATCGCGGACATCAAGGACGTCCCCGTGGCGGGGATGGTCGGCGCGGACGCGAAAGTTGCGGGAACCCTCGGCGCCCCACTGATTGCGGCCACGATTACAGCCGCCAAAGGGACGCTCGACGGCGAGCCTTTCGACCGCTTCACGGGCTCGATGAGTTACACCGGTACGACGGTAGAGTTGGCCAATGCCCAACTCGCGGCGGGTGGCAGGAACATCGCGTTGCAAGCGCACTACCAGCACCAGCCGGGTTCCTTCGGAAAGGGTCAACTGAGTTTGCAGGCGGACACCAACGCCATGCCGCTGGCCCAGTTTCAGATTGTCGACAGAGCCTATCCCGGCATCGGTGGTACGGCCGAATTGCATGGCAGCGTGGTAGTGGATATAGCGCCCGCCACCAAGCCCGGCCAGCCGGGTTTCCGCCTGATTAACTTGAACGGCACGCTCGCAGGACGGGGGTTGCGAATCAACGATCAGACGGTGCGCGACGGAACTCTTACGGCCACGACCAAGGGTTCGGAGCTGACGGCGCACTTCGACTCCGAACTGGCGGGTTCCGTCATCCAAGCCGATGGCAAGTGGAGCCTGACGGACGATTATCCCGGCAGCGTGCAGT
>DATNMW010000436.1:0-3298 GCA_035602155.1 Bryobacteraceae bacterium
CATTCGATGGTGCGGCTCCCGGGATGCGTGGGTTTGACTTTGTTGAGCCGGTAGACGCCGGCTTCGACGGGCATCCAGGCCAGAGAGGAGATCAGCCAGCGCGGCGTGATCTGCTCCATCATGGGGACCGACTTGCTGACATTCGCCAGTTGGCGAGCCTGCGGCTCGCCTAGTGTATGACGGACTTCTGCTGTTACCGGCATTCGATTTGACTCCTTTTAAGACGATCTAGACTCGGATTTGCGTTTTAGACCGTTTCGGACCTAAAGACGATCATAGTCCGGCGCGACGGTCCAGTCAAGGATTTTAACCTCCTATTTTCTGTTTTGTACCAATACATACTATCGGCAGACGACATAAATATCGCAGAACCCGCACAGGTCGCATAACGATACTCCGCCGCGAACCGTACTCGTTTCTTGTATTAGAGGCATTAGAGCATAAAGGACTTATATTTCTATTTACCGGATACTGGCGGAATGGACTCATGCGATCTTAGTCGGCGGCGGCGCGAGCGGCGTGCTGGCTGCCGCGCAGTAATGTTATACGGATGTGACGTCAGCTTGCTGGACCCCACGACCGAATTGGGACGCGGTCCGGCCTATTCCAGCGCTAAGCCTTCAAAACGTGCCGGCCGGGAGTATGCCCGCTCTTCCGGACGACAAAGAACATTTCTCCGATGGTTGGAACAAGTCAGTCCGGGAGAATATACTGACATCTCATTCGCGCCGCGCAGCTTGTACGGAGAGTAACGGAGAGTACATCCGGTCTACACTCGATGCGGCGTGGTTAAAGGGATGTGGAAAGTTTAGACACGTCACAACGCGCGCCGTGGCCGTACGCATCTTGAGGGGAAATACCGCGGTAGAGACGGAAAGAGTCCGATGTAATATCCTGCGACGCCACCATTCTGGCTACCGGAAATGCCGCTTGGCCGGGTCTGGAACTGGTTTCAGGCGGGCGCTTTCTTCAACACAGCGTGGGCGGATGGCGCTTTCAGGGTGCGTGACTGCGAAGCGCCGGTGCTGCCGGTTTATGGCTGTATCCGCGGGCCGCGATGCGCGGCGGCTGCGAAACGAAAACGCTGCGGATTGGGCGGTCGTCAACCGCACCGGCCCCGATACGGATCTCCGCCGAAGCGTCAACCCGGTACTGCGCAATCTCGTGGAGCAAGGCTGGCTGCAGCCCAATCCCCACCGCCCGAGCGCGCGGGTCGACGGCTCGGGACCTGGCGGAACTCCCGACGCCGGAATACCCGCCGTCTGTGGCTGGCGGTTAGAGTTGGTCCGCGCAGGAAACTCGCGCGTTCGCCTATGAAGACGACTCAATTGCCGCGGTTTAACGCGTAGAGAATTTCTCCAACCCAATATTCCGCAGGACTCCGGACGCCAGTGTCACACGCACACGACAGGCCGGGAGGCCTGTCCTACCCAAGCCCGATGCATTAGAATAGCAGTCACTATGCCCTTACTCGATCGAGTGCAGAAAGACATGGTCGCCGCCATGAAAGCCCGCGACGAAGGCCGCCTGGGCACGCTGCGGATGATGAAGACCGCCCTGAAGAAACACGAAGTCGACGCGATGAAGCCGCTGGACGAAGCGGCCGAGATGCAAATTCTCAAGTCGCTGGTGAAGCAGCGCACCGAAGCCGCCGACATGTTCCGCAAGGGCGGGCGCGAGGAATTGGCCGCCAAAGAGGAGACGGAGCGAAAGCTGATAGAATCCTACCTTCCAGCCGCCGCAGGCGAGGCCGAAATCGAAGCCGCCATCAACGCCGCTCTGGCCGAAACGGGCGTGACTTCGTTGAAGCAGATGGGTATCGTAATGAAGGCCGCGCAGGCCAAGCTGGCGGGCAAGACCGTGGATGGAAAAGCATTGAGCGAGAAAGTGAGGTCGCGACTGCAATGACGCCCCCCCAGACAGAAAAGAAGTTCCGGTCCTACGTGCCGGACAAGACCAACATGCGCGAGTTCACCTTCCGCGCCGTGCTCTTGGGACTGGTGCTGACGGCCGTTCTGGGCGCGGCCAACGCCTACCTGGGCCTGAAGGCGGGCATGACCATCGCCGCCACCTATCCGGCCGCGGTAATCGGCATGGCATTGCTGCGGCTGATGAAGGGATCGCTGCTCGAAGAGAACATCACGCGTACCATCGGGTCGATCGGCGAGTCGGTGGCGGCGGGTGCGATTTTCACGATTCCGGCCTTCGTCCTTTCGGGACTTTGGCCAGCCGGGCTTACCGGCGACAAGTATTGGAATTGCGTCGCCTTGATGGTCATCGGCGGCACCCTCGGAATATTGTTCGTCACGCTACTGCGGCGCGTGATGGTGGAAGATCCCGATCTGCCTTTCCCCGAGTCGGTCGCCGCATCGAAGATCCACATTGCCGGGCAGCAGGGATCGCGGGCCGCCAAAATTCTGTTCGCGAACATGGGCTTCGGCGGATTCCTATACTTGCTGGGTGCGGTCAACGTCTTCAATCCGAGCAACGTATTCCGGGTCAACGTCGGCGACGTCGGCAAGCGGTTGTTGCTCAGAACCAGCACCAACCCCAGGGTGGCTTTCACCACTACCGGAGGCGCATCGATATTCACGGCGCCGGATGTAAGCCCCGCCTATCTTGGCGTCGGCTACATTATCGGTCCGCGCCTGGCCGCGCTGAATTTTGCCGGCGGCGTCCTGGCGTGGGGATTGCTGGTTCCGCTCCTGACCTACGTTCTGGGACCCTATCTCCAGACGGGCCAACCCGCAGGCCAGCCGATCTCGTGGACTCTGTTGGCGCAATCCGTCTATTTCTCGATTGTGCGGCCCATCGCCGTAGGCGGCATGCTGGTGGGCGCTTCGTACACGCTATTCCGCATGCGCAAACAGCTCGGAGCGGGGATGGCCCGCGCCGTGTCCGACCTTAAAAAGTCGGCCGCCGCGCACGCCGCCACCAAGCGCACCGAGCGCGATCTGAGCGCTCGTACCGTATTCACCGGCGTCGCCATCGTGCTGGTGGCCATGGTCGGTCTGTACTATTACTTCATCAGCGCCGGGAATCTGTCCGGATCGACCGTGCTGACCGGCGCCATCGTCGCCGCGCTGGTGATGGTCGTACTGGGCTTCTTTTTCGCGGCCGTCTCGGGCAATCTGGTCGGAATGATCGGGTCGTCCAACAATCCCGTCTCCGGACTGACGCTGTGCACGCTGGTGATCGCGGCGCTGCTCATGGTAGCGCTGGGAGTCGCAGGCGCCGGCGGCGTGGCCGCGGTGTTGGGCGTGTCGGCGGTCGTTTGTGTCTCATCCGCCGTCGCGGG
>DATNMW010000437.1:0-2550 GCA_035602155.1 Bryobacteraceae bacterium
CGACAACACCAACTACGCGATCCAGATTCTGGACGCGCGCGGTGACATTCATCGCCTGCTCCAGGCCGATTTGCGCGAGGTGGTTTTTAGTAAGAGATCGCTGATGCCTGGCGATTTCAGGGAACGGCTAGGTTCCGCGGAGATCGATAATCTGCTCGCCTTCCTGGGCCGCCAGTCGATACGCGACACCGCCGCCGTGGTCCAAAGTGTTACGCCGTCTGCATCCGCGGGCGCAAGTTACGATCTGATTCGCGCAGGCGCAGGAGCGAACTGGCTGACTTATGCCGGAGACTTTGCTGCGCACCGGCATAGTCCGCTGACCCAGATCAAGACGGCCAATGTAACATCGCTGGTATCGGCGTGGGTCTACCACGTAGACGGCGCAACTCACCTGGAAGCCACGCCGCTGGTCTACGACGGCATCATGTACGTCACCAACAGCAACGAAGTACACGCCCTGGACGCGCGCACCGGCCGGCCCATCTGGAAGTATCGGGACGAACTGGCCAAGCGCAGCGACGTGAATCGCGGCGTCGCCATCCTGGGCGACAGGGTCTTCTTCGTCACCAGCGACGCGCACCTGGTCGCGCTGAATCGCAAGACCGGCGGCGGCCTGTGGGATCGCGAGTATGCGGATACCACCCGCGGCGCGTTCGCCACACTCGCGCCTATGGCGGTGAAGGACCGCGTGATCGTGGGTGTCTCGGGCGGCGATACCGGCGTGCGCGGATTCCTCGCGGCATTCTCCGCGGCCACCGGCGAAGAGTTGTGGCGCTTTTGGACGGTTCCGGCTAAAGGCGAACCGGGCGCGGAAACATGGGGAGAACTGGGACCCGAATGGGGCGGGGCGGCGACGTGGCTCAACGGCACTTACGATCCCGCACTCAACGTGCTCTACTGGACCACCGGCAATCCGTGGCCCGACTTTTACGGCGGCGCGCGGCGCGGCAATAATCTGTATTCCGATTCGCTGCTGGCGCTGGACGCCGATACGGGCAAGCTCAAATGGTATTTCCAATTCACCCCGCACGACACCCACGATTGGGACGCGCAGGCATGGCCGGTGCTGCTCGATATGACGTGGGAAGGCCGCCCCCGCAAGTTGCTGCTGCATGCGAATCGCAACGGCTACTTCTACGTGCTCGACCGGACCACCGGCGAATTCCTGCGCGCCACGCCTTTCGTCGGGCGGCTGAATTGGGCCAAGGGAATCGATGAGAAAGGCAGGCCCATCGAAAAGCCCGGCATGGAGCCTTCTCCAAACGGCACGCGGGTGTGCCCCTCAGTGCGCGGAGCCACTAACTGGATGTCGCCATCCTATAATCCGCAAACTGGACTGCTGTACGTTCCCACGCTGGAACAATGCGATGTGTACAGCTCATCCGCCAAAACGCCGGAGCCGATGAAGAACTTCGCGGGTACCGGCGGTGAATCGATCTCTAAAGAGCCGGGCCAGTTCTATCTGCGCGCGCTCGATCCGCAAACCGGCGCCAAGCGTTGGGAATACCTGATGACCGGGCACGGCGATAGTTGGGCTGGCACGGTTTCCACCGCGGGCGGCCTGGTCTTCTTCGGCGACGACGATGGGCAATTGGTGGCCCTGGACGCCGCCACGGGCAGGCACCTTTGGCATTACTATCTGGGACAGACGATCACCGCCTCGCCCATTACGTTCATGGCCGACGGCAAGCAGTATGTGACCATCGTCGCGGCCACGGATGTCTTCACGTTCGGCCTGTTCGAACGCTAATGAGGCTCCGCCACCTCGCCCACCGGCAGGACCTTCGTATCGGCGCGGAACTTCTTGTAGTCCCGGTAGGTCGTATCCTGCTCGATATTGAACTCCTTAAGCAGCGCGACGCGCGCATCCAACTTCACCGCCATGTGTTGCGGCAGCCACACTTCGTCATTCACCCGCGTCTGCTCGAAGACGACGCGCGAACCTTTATGTAGGCGCGCCACCACGAGGCCGAAGGAAACCGTATCGATGCATTGGATATCGAGCTTCTTCCATTCCGCCTCGCTCCTGTCGATCCAGGCGCGGAAGCGGAACTTGGGCAGTATCCTGGCTTCCTTCAGGTGCGGCTGATATCCGGGCCGGGGCTCGCCGTCAATGACATAGGTTTCCCGCCCGTCGGGCGATTCGGTGCCCGTCAGATGAAAGTTGTAGGCGTCCGCCACCTCGCGCACAAACTGACGACCCTCTTCACGCTGTTTCTCGTCCCTCTGCTGCCGCTTTTCACGCTCCTTCGCGTCTTCGTTCGTGCGCCGGGCCACCACCTCTTGGATTCTTTCTTCTTCCTTCCTGGCAGCATCGCCGGAAAGCGCCTTGTCGTTTTTGGCGACCAAGCGGTGCACCTCCGAGCCGTAGAGTTCCATCACTTCGTAGGTCTTCGATTCGGTAGATTTCACGCGGCCCTTGCCATCGAGCGTACGCGTTTCCTCGCGTTCGGTATAGGTGTAGTCGCGCTGCTTTTTGTCGTTCTGCCGATCGGCGTCGGCGATTTGGCGGAATAAATCGCGGATCTGGTCTTCGGAAAGGGAGGGCGA
>DATNMW010000438.1:0-15479 GCA_035602155.1 Bryobacteraceae bacterium
TTGACCCAATGTGCCATTTGCGGGCAAGCCAACCGCTGGGCGAACCCGTTCTACTGGCTACCGGCTAGGAGACGCCGCCCTCGACCAAACCGCCAGGTCGGCCGACGTCCAAAATTCTACGTTTTTACATGATCGCTAACATCAGAGTTATGAATCCTTTCGGAAAACCTGTGTCGGGAGCTGAAGTGAAGATTTTCGACCCACGCGATGCCTCGACTGGGTCGGATGGGGCGGAACTGGTTGACTCAAGCATTGTCCGGCGCAGCCAGCAATGGTGGATGTATTTGGCGGGCCAGCCCCGAGGATTCGGAGCCACGGACATCTACAGCGCGTCGCTCGCCACGGGAGCACCGCTGTCGGCGACTGGTTGGAAGCTCACTCGCGGCACGACGGGGGAGTTAGCGCCACTCTCCGGACGGCAGCGTAGCCGGGCATGGGATGGCAACGGGGGACGGCACTGCCCATCGTATGCGAGGGGATGGGACCCCACCATAGGGAAATGGGTCGAACGGATTTACTACGCCGGCGCAGCAGACAACCTTTGGGGCCCGTACACTATCGGATTCCTGGAATGGGATGGGGAGAAGTGGATCGATCAATCCGAACCAGCTTTTACCGCCAAGGAAGACTGGGAGCACGGAAGCGTATACGAACCGAACCTAATCTATCACGATGGTAAATGGAGGATGTGGTACGTGGCCGGATCGAACCACGAGGATTATCTCATCCAAGGCTACGCAGAGAGCGACGACGGGCGCACCGGCTGGAGCGAACACGTTGTCTTTGCGCCGCCGGAAATGAAGATGTTCGATTTCTGCATTCGTCAGAGGGGAATTGGGTTCGACGCTATCTTCGCGCGCGTTTGGGTCGGGAGCGGGGCACCACCGCCGGAGACTGGTTTGTGGTGGTGCAGAGCGGAACGTCCATCGCAAATGCTTTCCGAATGGAGTTCGCCCATGCAGATCATGACTGCCGACGATCGCGGGTGGCACTCTGGGCCATGGAAGCCATCTTTTCAGTTCGACGAGCAGCTTCCGAACCGTGCGATCGTCTTCTTCGACGGGCTATATCGAACCAGCGATCCCGGCCCGTTCCCGTTTGCCTTCACGCTGGGCTGCCTCCATGTGGATCTACCGTAACGCGGTTCGCCGGACTGCCGCTGCGGGCATCCGTGCTATTTTGGGACTGGAGCACGGATGAGCATAGTGATCCAACCCGAGTTGGAGTCCAGGCTTCGCGCAAGGGCCGAAGCGGAAGGCGTTACGATCCAGGCCTACGTCGAGCGGATCGCCCGCGACGACGAAGCCGCGGAGGAGGAGCTTGAGGCCTTGGCGATCGAAGGTCTCAGTTCCGGCCAGCCGATCAAAGGCTCTAAGAGCTATTGGGATGAGAAGCGTCGCCGAATCGTTGATCGCTCCCGGAACACCGGCGCTCGGTCAGAAGCCACTACACGATAAAGCCGCGAGTCGACTCTGACATCGAGGATTATGCCGACTATCTCGCACGCAACGCGAGCCTCGATGTGGCGCTACGCTCCTGACTGCCGCGGACGAGACGTTTTCCCTCCTCGCCACCCAGCCGAACATGGGTTGGCATGCACGGCTCAGGACCCCGGCGCTTGGCACGTTACGCATGTTCCGCGTCGCAGGGTTTGAACGGATGCTCATTCTTTACCGCCCCCTGGAACACGGAGTGGATATACTCCGCATCGTCCACGGCTCCCCAAGCTCCAGGCGCTCTTCCGCCGGCGGGAGGAATCGAGTGATCAAAGACCGGACGAACAGGCAGGCGTTGGCGGTTTCGGCAGAACTGACCTTTCGCAGCCCGCGCGTCGGCTCTGCGATGGCCACAATCTTTCGACCGCCGAATTCGGTGCTGCGGCAACCCTCTACCCGGTCTTCGATCCTTCATACCGATTCCCGGCTTCCGGATGACGGCCTATCTGGTCGCCGTGCAGGCGATGGGCTGGCGTCCTGAGCCGATCAGCGTGCGGCTCGCGGAGTGTAGTCTGCTGCGCGGAGAGCGACTTCCCACAAGCCGATTTCTGGGGCCTACTACGGCAAACTTCTAGTCGAGGCGCTATGCCAAATTCTTACCGGCCAGATCGGCCGTATCAGTGAGAACGCAATCAATTGTCGGCGTGGCCGACTTGCTGCCAGCAACCGAAAGACGGAGCACACAAAGGCCTTCCACCAGTCTATGGGCGATATATCTGGCGTCCGTAAGAGGCGCCAAAAGCAGACACCTAGCCATGAACTCCCTCCACGCCCCGACACCGAGCGGCTTCAACCCGTAAAAGTGGTATGACCGACCCGACTTCACGATGGCTCCATCGCGCTGCCCCAGCCGGTCCAAGCAAATGCGCACCAATGACTGAAAGTACGGGTTAGGTGCGCATCGGAAGTCCATCATCGGCAGGTGCAATATCTCGTGATCCGGCGTCTTGCAGAGCGAACAAAATGCCAGAACGTGGTTTCGTGGCAGCGACTCCACGATGCGCGCCATTGACGATGGAGTGATCTGTCCGGACTCCATCTCGAACCCCCTTATAGCTTGTCGACCTTCCTCATGTCTAAGTACGATGTCAATTGAAGCCGCAAAGCTCCTCTCGTCGATCGACTGCGCCAGAATCGAGTTCCAGCCCACCTCCCAGTTGCGGTCGCGAGGTACAATGCCGCCAAGTCCTCTGATGGTATCGTTTCCAACTCGGTCCCAAAGAGAATTCAATGAGTCCAGGAACTCCGGATTGATGTGAGGTCGGATCGCCTCCATGGAGCCCGGCTCCACCTCGAAAGTAACGAATGTGAATGTCCAACCTGGGTGACGCGCGGCGATCGCGGATACGAGATCGATTGCGCTCATTCCCGTCGAGATTTCGCATTGCGCCTGATCCGCGATCATGATGTTTTGATGCGCCTAACGAGCAAATACCCGGCCGATGGGATGAACAGCGCCGTTACAACAGATACGCAGACGCTGGCCCAACTCGGCCATCCGAATCCCTTGGCAAGAATCGGCGCCAACGGTGGAAGGACGGACCCAGCAGCAAGCAGGGAAATGACCAAGTATATTAGGAGGGTTGGCGGTTTCAGCTCAATGTGCTCTTGCACTTCGGGCGAAATTATCGAGGATCTTGAATCGGTCGATGGAATTCGAATCCACAACATGCCAGCTTGCCGATCGAACGTTCGCCGACAGGTCAGCAAAAAGCGGGCTCGAAAACCTTCTTCGAGCTGCTCCGTAAATGGCCCGCTAATGGAACACAAATCATCCCCAACACTAATCGCCGGAGGCGTGAAGTCCGCATTTTGCCCGGGAAAGACGACTAATGAAATGCCGCAGGTATCTCCAGCACGCCACGTATAACGCTTAGTGCCGCCGCGCGAGATCTTAGGTTGGCTAAATGCGAAACGGTCTACCCACTCATCCCTCCGGTCCAGGAAGAAAAAATGACGGGTTCCGAGGCCGAACAGGGTGCTTACATGCTCGATTAGGGATTCGGGGCGTCCCTCGGTGAAGAACTCTTGATCGGCCCACAAATCCGGCGCAGAATGCACGAACAGTCTAGCGGCCCCGGAATGAGGCGCATCGGGTCGCCTCTCATACCACGACTGGAGCTGTTGTCGATGCGCCTCGTTGTCTTTGTCCGAATAGTTAAAGAAATTTCCAAGCGTGAACGTGAAAGTCTGCCCCCCGCCCTTCCGTTTGTGCAAGCTCGAGACAACGACCCTACGAATAGGGTGATACTTCAGATAGCTCTTGGATCGCTCTAAATCGTCCTTCCGCCGAACTTCCCCAAAAACGATGACGCCCTTCTTCTCGTCGGGGGAGAAACTCTCAGGCAACCATTTGCGGCCGTAGCCGAATACTATGGATTCGTCGACAGGCAGGCAGCAGGATCGGAGTAGATCTCGGGTATAAAGCGGCCTCTTATCGCCGGCCAACGTACTGAACAGAATCATAGACCCACCCGACTAATCGGAGGCTGAACACCCCGCCGCCCTTCGAGTTGAGACAATTGCCTTCTAAGTCTTCTCCGAAGCGGGTATGCATAAACTTTGAGCGGTGCCAAGGTACTGCGCGATCTAGTGATCCTCGCGCCAACCCTGCGAGCCAGGATGGCATGGTCTGCCGTTCCGAAATCTTCTATCATTCGACGGTCAGTGACGTATTCGTCGTCGAGGTAAAGATACCTTCGCTTGTGTTCCAATCCGATCATCACCCAATTTGTCGCGCGATAGAGGGCCCCCGTAAATCCGACATTGGGATTCAAGTACGTTAATAGCCCTGCGATATCGGGCAAGTTGCTTCTGACCCAGGCGAACACGCGTCCGAGAAAATGCGACGCGAGATTAGGACCACCACCGTCCACGACAAAGAACCTAGAAAGCACCAGGAACTCGTCAAGCAAGTTCGTCGAAGATGGTAGCAACGGCCCGAGATGCGGCAGATCCATTTGGGACAGAGTAGCCAGGCACAATAGATGTCCACCCTGGCTGACCGGCGCCCTCAGGCTCAGGTGAATGCCGTCGGGACGAGGGCTGCCAATGTAGTGCATCTGCTTGTGTATCGCCACAGCCTCGTCCTTGTCCTCCAAGGCCAAAACACAATCGAGAAATTCTGGTTGAAAACTGACAACTTCGGCGGTCCAAGAGGACTGAAGGGACGCGACATGGTGGGCCGCAATGCATAGTTCATCCGCAAGGCGGCTGTCGTCCAACTCATTGTCGTGAAACCGCCGCACTTGAATCATGAATCGGCGTAGAACGCTCCTAGAGTCTACGTGAGCACTTTCGATCTCGGCGAGGCCCGCCAGCGACGCGGCGCCGACGCTTGTCGGGACCACCCCCACGACATCCAGACAGCGGCCTACGTTGGCGGATACGTTCAATCGGAGCCAAACGGGATCTGTCCAGCGGCACTGTTCGACTTGGCCGTCCCTGATGATGGCAACCTCCTTCGCCAGATTTCAATGGTACCGCAACTCGCGGATTGCGGCGGCTAACCGCTCGGCAACTCGGCTGACGCAAGAACCACTCCTCTGAATTTTAGGCCTAGTCAGGTCGCTAGCCGTAGGGTTGCGTCGCTGCAACCGTGACGCAGAATCTGCCCTGCGTTACGGCCCGGCGCGAGCTGAGCGCCGCTTTTTCGGATCTGTGGCGCCGCGGCCCCAAACGGCGTTGCGGGAACTAGCGAGGGCAGACCGACGGGATCACGCGCCGCGTCGATGTTAAGCCGGCAATCCTAGACCACGCCCCAACACGCGCGCCAGCCCGAGGGCAACACCCTGCTGGCGGTACCGCGAGAGTCCGTCGGCAACGTGGCGCCACGCCGAGCTATCGGACCCCGGCCACACTGATCACACTCCATTCAAAAACAGCCTTCCCCAGCGTTTTCCTCGCCATGCAGCCCACCGCCGCCTTCCAGCACCCGTACCCGACCGTACCCCGTGCTATCGTAGAAACGGGAAGATATCGTGCGCTTACAGGGCGAGCCGCGATATCACCCCCATCCAGCTAAAAAAGCGCCAACATTCTCACCGAGTATGATCTTTGCGCCTCGACAACACCGCCACGGAAGCAGCGACCGCCGAATCACCATCCAAAATATTGATTCCAATAGCTTTGCGCGAAATTGGCTTCGTGTGTCCAAAAAGCTTTCAACCACCCTCGCCCCGCCCCCCACGCACAAATCCGCCCAATCCCGCACAACCCCATGAAAATCGGCATTGATCTCGGCACCACCAATTCCGCCCTCGCCTACATCGACGAACGCGAAGCCGAAGATCGCGATTTTCCCCCTATCCACATCTTCGAAACGCCCCAACTCGTCGCGCCCGGCCGCACCGAGCCGCGCCGCACCCTGCCCTCCTTCCTCTTCCTCGAAGACGGCCAGCCCGTCGGCGTCTACGCCCGCGAGCAGGGCGCGCTGGTGCCCACCAAGCTGGTGCATTCCGCCAAATCCTGGCTCTCCAATCCCGACGTGGACCGCACCGCCAAAATCCTGCCCTGGGATTCGCCTGAAACCGGCCGCGTGCTCTCCCCCGTCGAAGTTTCCGCGCGCTACATCGCCGCCTTCCGCGAAGCTTGGGATGCATCTTTGGGCAAAGCCAAGCAGCTTCCGCTGGCCGATCAGGATATCGTCCTCACCGTGCCCGCTTCCTTCGACGAAGAAGCCCGCGAGCTCACCGTGATGGCCGCCGAGCAAGCCGGCTTGCCCAAGCTCACCCTGCTCGAAGAGCCTGCCGCCGCCTTCTATTCCTGGATCGCCAACAACCTGTCGCAATCCCGCAAGCTGCTTTTCGATGGCCAGATCGTCCTGGTCTGCGATGTCGGCGGCGGCACCAGCGACTTCAGCCTGATCCGCGTCGCGCGCCAAGGCGATCTGGTCGATTTCACGCGCACCGCCGTGGGCAAGCATCTGCTGCTGGGCGGAGATAATCTGGATCTCACCATCGCCTGGCTGGTGGAAACCAAGCTGGGCGTGCCGCTCTCCATCCGCCAGCGCAGCGGACTCCGCCGCCAATGCACCAACGCCAAAGAACGCCTGCTCTCCGATCCCAATTTGAAGAGCGTCGAAATCACCGTGCTGGGCACCGGCTCCGCGCTGATCGGCAAAGCGCTGAAGACCGAGGTGCTGCGCGAGGAGGCGCTGGAGCTGGCCCTCGACGGCTTCCTGCCTATCACCGAGCGCGGCGACATGCCGAAGGAAGAAAAGCGCAGTCTCTTCCGCGAATTGGGCCTGCCCTACGTTTCGGATCCCGCGGTCACCAAGCATTTGAACGCCTTCCTCGAAAGCGCTGGGCAAGCCCCCGACGCCATTCTGTTCAACGGCGGCTTCTTCATCCCGGAGATCCTGCGCCAGCGCGTGGCCGATGCCGTGGCGCACTGGTATGGCAAGCGGCCCGAAGTCTTCGAGAATCGCGATCTCGATCTCGCCGTGGCCACCGGAGCGGCATATTACTCGTACGTCCGTTCCACAGGCAGCGGCGTGCTGGTGCGCGGCGGCCTGCCGCGGACTTACTTCATCGGCATCGGCGATACCACCGCCGTCTGTCTGGTGCCGCGCGGCGCCGAAGAGGGCGCCACGCTCGAAATCGATAACGAAGCGCTGCAACTCGTGGCCAACAAGCCCGTATCGTTCCGGCTCTACAGTTCGCTTACGCGCAGCGACGACCGGCTCGGCGACGTGGTGGACCTGCCCGCGCTCGGCCCCGATCTGCACACGCATGCGCCGCTCAACGCTGTCATCCGCTTTGGCAAGAAAGCCGGCGAGCGCCTCATCCCGGTGAAACTCGGCGCGCGCTTGACCGAAATCGGTACGCTCGAAACCTGGTGCGAATCCAAGATCAGCGAGAATCGCTGGCGCTTGCAGTTCGAATTGCGCAAGGCGGCAGCCGAAGTCACGGGACGTAAGCCCGCGGCCGTCATCGCCGAGCAGGCCTTGAAAGACGCGCTGGCGCTGATCCCGGCGGTGTTCTCTCCGGGCGCCAAATCGCCGATCGCCCCCGAGGAGCTGCCGGCCAAACTGGAACAGATCCTGGGACTCGGCAAGAATTCCTGGCCGCTGGCCGCCATCCGCCAATTGGCCGACGTTTTTCTGGTGGCAGCCGACGGACGCAAGAAAAGTCCGGCTTACGAGGCACGCTGGCTGAACCTGGGCGGATTCTGCCTGCGCCCTGGATTCGGCTTTCCGGGCGACGACTTTCGGATTGAATTAGCCCGGCGTGTTTACTCAAGTGGTATCCAGCATGCTAACCAAGTGCAGTGTGAAATCGATTGGTGGATTTTCTGGGGACGTCTGGCGGGCGGTCTGAACCGCAATCAGCAGAACGACATTTACCAACGCCTGTCGGGATTCCTGCTGCCGCGCGGCGGCAAGAAACAGCGTCTCAACAGCAGCCTGTTGCGCGAGATGTGGCGCACCGCCGCCAGCCTGGAACTGCTGCCCATCGGCACCAAGATCGAGCTGGGCGATGCGCTGGTGCGCCGTGTCAAAGTCGGCGATTTCCGCGAGAGCGAGCTATGGTGTTTGTCGCGCCTGGCCGCGCGGAAGCTTTTCTATGGGCCGATAAACCAAGTGGTGCCGCCGGCTGCCGCTGGGCGCTGGGCCGAAGCCCTGGTGCCACTGGATGCCTCCGGAGTCGGCGATGCCTTGGCGGCCATCGCGCGGCGCACGGAAGATCCCACGCGCGATTTGGCCCCGGCGACGCTCACTGGCGTGCGGCGCAAGCTGGAGCGCCTGCCGCATGCCGACCGCTATCTGGCTATTTTGGAGGGCGATGAAGAGCGCGACGACCGCGCGTTAGGCCGTATCTTCGGTGAGGAACTACCGTCCGGTTTGGTGCTTGCGTCGCCGGACTAGCGCGCCCAGACCAACTAAACCCAATGCCATCAACATGTAGGTGGCGGGCTCTGGAGAGTTTGGGCCGCCTGTAGTCGTCAGCACACCGTCGTACATCACGCCGAAGGGGCTGCCGCCCACAAGCTGATAAGCGTCGATCACCAAGGTGTAAGTTCCAGCCGACAGATTCAGCGGGATGACCGCGTCGTTGTTAGCGAGGCAGCCGATCGCCGTAATCGCACAGTTGCTACCCAGGACCCCGTTGGCCGCCCACTCCAGCGTGCCGCTACTTCCCGTGCCGCTGGTGACGGTTCCGCTATCCAGCCAAACGCCTGCGGTGTCGTCTGCCCACACGTCGAGGTTGCCGCTAGCGGCTCCCGTCAACGTGAAGGTCTGGTAGAAGATCGCCGTGGGAGTCCCGGTGACTGTGGTGGCCGAGGGATTGCCGGGACCGGGTGTGCATCTGCCGGTGGCCACTACGAATGTGTTGCACCCAGTGTCAGTATAAGAAATCCATTCGTAGTCGTTGGAATTCGTTGGGACCGCCCATGCCGGGGACACCAGAACACTGGTATTGGTCCCGGTCCTGTCGTTGCTCCCCAGGTTCGGCGCACTCCAGATGTCGATCGTCCCAGCCGTGGCCATTCCGCCGAATTGCGCCGGAAAGCCCGCAACCAGAGCCAACACCAACACACCCAAAGAAATGCTTCGCAGACCTGCCGCCGATGGCATGAAAGACCCTCCTCCAAGTAATCTAACGCACATCCGGCTCTGACGCAATTGTTTTGGCCATTTTAATACTGGTACTTTTATACTTATTCTTACCCGCCTTTCCGAAAGCCGGGGACAAGGGCCGTTCGTTCCCCGCGCTTGTAGGAGCTAACGCCTTGTGCCAGAATGCTTTATCGTCAAAGGAGAGGGTTCGGTCGCGGTCACAGCACCACTGCCGGGTGGTATAAATTCGGCAAGACGGCCTCGCCGATAGCGATCAGCTCGCCGTCGCTCGAAACAGCCTTCACGTACCGCGTGCCCTGCTGTACCCGAAAAGGCGACACCGGGAAGTTGCGTCCCTGCCGGATCTGTCCGGCGGTGGACGCCTCCACGTAGACGCTGGGGAAGTCCGGCAACATGCAGTTGGCCGCAATCAGCGCCTCACCCAGGCGGTCCTCGGCGGCCAGTTGCTGCAGTTGGGGAATCGTGCGCGCCTGCTGCAGCGTGAACTCGGCGGAAGCCATGCGCCGCAATTCCCGCAGGTGCGCGCCGCACCCCAGGGACCGGCCCAGATCGTGCGCGATCGAGCGCATGTACGTGCCGCCGGAGCAGCGCGCGCGCACCCGGGCTTCTGAACCGCGCACTTCGAGCAGCGTCAGCTCATGGATGCGCACGGGCGCGGGCGGCAGGTCTACCGGCATCTGCCGGCGAGCCAATTTATAGGCGCGCACACCATCCACTTTCTTGGCTGATACCGGCGGCGGCGCCTGTAGGATCTCGCCGCGAAAGTCGTCGAGCAGCCGCTCCAGATCTGCGGCGCCGATATGCGGTTCCGTCTCCGGGCATGTTGGCGACCCGCCCCGATCATAGGTGTCGGTGGCAAAGCCGAACCGGATCAGCGCCTCGTAGATCTTATCGCTGCGCGTATAGAATTGCGCCAGGCGGGTGGCCCGCCCGATCACCAGGGGCAGCACTCCAGTGGCGATTGGGTCCAGCGTGCCCAAGTGGCCGATTCGCTTTGTATTGGCGATGCGGCGCATCTTGCCCACCACGTCGTGCGACGTCCAACCCTCTTCCTTGTCTACGACGATGACTCCGTCCACGTTATGACTCTCCGGTAGGCCTGCCGGCCTGCCCGTCTATGCGCGGCTCACCTTCACGCCGTGCGTCGCAACGTGCACGGGCAGCACGGCGCCGCCTTCCCGTTGGATGGCCTCCGACACGCGCGATTTCGCTCCGCGCTCCACCAGGAACAACACGCATCCGCCGCCGCCGGCTCCGCAGGCTTTCGCGCCGGCCGCGCCGCAGCGCCGCGTCACCTGAACCAACCGGTCGATCAGCGGCGTGGTAATCCCGGGGGCATTCTTCTTGCGGTTGGTCCACTCCTGCCGCAGCAAGCGCCCGGCTTCTTCCCAATCCGGTTTTTCCAGCGCCTGCCGCATGGCGCGCGCGATCTGCGCGATGCGGTCGAAGTTGCGGTGAACGGCGCGGTCGCCATCCACGTGCGCCTTCATCACCTCCCAGTTGTTGATGCCGGAATTGCGCGGCACACCGGTATAGGCCAGGACGACGCGTTCGTTGAGGTCTTCCGGATCCACGGCCACAGGCTGGCGCACCACCCCGGCTTCGGAAAGCTCGATTGCGTTGACGCCGCCGTACATGGCCGGATAATAGTCCTGGCAGCCGGTCGGCACGCGGATGATCCGGGCCTCGATGTTCTGCGCGATTTCCCGCAGCTTTTCGAGCTTATGGCCCGCATTGGTGAGCTTGTTGAACGCGGCGGCGAGCGCGATGATAAGCGTGGACGATCCCGAGATGCCGGCCCCGGCCGGGGCTTCGGAATCGGTGACCAGGTCGAGGCCGGTAGCCGGCGCGAAGTAGCGCACCACATGCGCGGCTAAAGGTAGCTTGTAACGCCTGGCGGCGCGCAGCGCGGCCAGCGATTCGAACTCCTCCTGGCCATTGAGGTCGCGCGACCGCAATATGATGCGCGTATCCGCGCGCGTTTCGAGTACGCAACTGGCGTAGCGGTCTACGGCGAAGTTCACGGTGACCGGCGCGGCGTGGAACAGGTACAGCGGCCAGATATCGAGTGTGCCGCCGGCCATATCCACCCGGCAGGGAGCCTTGGCTGTTATTTTCATGCGAGTTGCAAGGACCACTATATATCGCGGCAGGTGCGGCATGGCGCTGCCCACATGCTGTAATAACGTCAATGTCTACCGCGAGTGGCAAGAAACTGCGCAGCCAGGAATGGTTCGCCGACCCCGCTTACTACGGCTTCGCGCGCCGCGCATGGCTGCGCTCGGAAGGCTTTACCGCCGAGGTATTTGAAGACAAGCCCGTGATCGGCATCTGCAACTCCTGGAGCGAGCTGAACAACTGCAACGTCCACTTGCGCACCGTCGCCGAAGCCGTGAAGCGCGGCGTGTGGGCGGCGGGCGGCTTCCCGCTGGAGTTCCCCACCATCTCGCTGGGCGAGATGTTCATGCGGCCGACCACCATGCTCTACCGCAACCTGATGGCCATGGACGTGGAAGAGTCGATCCGCGCCAATCCGTTGGATGGCGTGGTGCTGCTCTGCGGCTGCGACAAGACCACCCCCGCGCAGCTCATGGGCGCGGCCAGCGCGGATATCCCGGCCATCATGGTGCCTGGCGGACCCATGCTTGCCGGCCAGTGGCGCGACCAGCGCCTGGGTTCCGGCACGGACGGCCGCAAGCTCTTCGATCTCTTCCGCACCGGCCGGCTCACCGAAGAAGAGTGGTGCGAAATCGAAGGCTGCATCGCGCGCAGCGCCGGCCACTGCACCGTCATGGGAACGGCTTCCACCATGACCAGCCTGGCGGAGGCGATGGGCATGACGCTGCCCGGCTGCGCCAGCGTGCCCGCGCCGGATTCGCGCCGCCTAGCCATGGCGGAGATGAGCGGCCGCCGCATCGTCGAGATCGTGCGCGAAGATCTGCGCCCTTCGCGTATTATGACGCGCGCGGCACTCGAAAACGCCATCACCGTCGATATGGCGATCGGCGGGTCCACCAACGCCGTGATCCACCTGATCGCCATCGCCGGACGACTGGGCATCGATTTGCGGCTCGACGAATTCGACCGCATCTCGCGCCGCACACCCTACATCGCGAATATAAAGCCCTCCGGCGAGTATCTGATGGAGGACTTCTTCTACGCCGGCGGATTGCCCGCCGTAATGAAGGAAATCCTGCATCTGCTCGATGGCGATGCCCTGACGGTCACGGGCAAGACTGTGCGCGAAAACGTGGAGCGGGCCGAATGCTCCCGCCGCGAAGTGATCCGTACGGCCGCCGAGCCGCTGCATCCGGAGGGCGGAACCGTGGTGCTGTTCGGCAATCTGGCCCCCGATGGCGCGGTCGTCAAACAGACCGCCGCCTCGCCTCACCTTCTGCGGCATCGCGGCAAGGCTTACGTTTTCGAGGATTACGGGCAGATGCGCGCCCAGATCGATTCCCCGGACCTCGCGGTCGACGCTTCCACGGTGCTGGTGATGCGCAACTGCGGACCCAAGGGCGCGCCCGGCATGCCCGAATGGGGGCACATCCCCATGCCGCGCGTGCTGCTGGAACGCGGGGTGAGCGATATGGTGCGTATCAGCGACGCGCGCATGAGCGGCACCAGTTTCGGCACGGTGGTGCTGCACGTGGCGCCCGAATCCGCGATCGGCGGACCCCTGGCGGCGGTGCGCACCGGAGACGAGATCGCGCTGGATGTGGCCGGCCGCCGCATCGAGCTGCGCGTGCCCGCCGAAGAGATCGAGCGGCGCATGGCCGCGTTCCAGCCCGCGCCGCCGCATTACGGCCGCGGCTATGGCCGCCTGTTCCTGGAGCACGTCACGCAGGCCAACCGGGGGTGCGATTTCGATTTTCTGGTGGGATAGGCCTTTGACATCTTTGCAATTCGCAACTCTTCAACGGCGGATTTCCAGGTTGACTTGTTTGAGCACGTTCGGCAATATGCGCACGAAGTTACGATCGCGCTCTTGAATGTCCGGCGGCAGATCTTCCCATTCAACCAGATATGGAGAGTGCCGCCTTTCGACATCTTTGGGGCCTGAAGTCCAGCCGCCCAGGAAACGCTCGGCCATCCAGCGCCTATGTTCCATCTTGGCCAGCGGCTCGACTTCCTTCTCTTCATCAAACTGCTCGACGAGCACACCGGGATCGGCCGGATCGCCTCTGGCCGCAACATGGCAACCAATGGCGCGTAGTTTTACGGGTATGTGATCGGCTAACTGCCGGTTGGATTCCACTAGATCGTCGTCCAGGAAGTCCCATGGATACGAACTCCGGTTTTCAGGACGCGAGCGCTCAGCCTCCGGGAGCCTCGCCAAGTAATCCTCGTGTAACTTCCTCGCCATCGCATCCAGTTCGGAATCCAGCCAGCTCTTCCTTCTGGAGGCTTCGCGTATCGAACCGAACCCTGTGATTTGTCCCCGCGGCAGTATGGCAGCAAGACTCGAATCGTCATTCAAGCGCAGCCGGATAGGTGCGTAGCAGCGCAAACCGTTGAGCAGTGACAAGGCTATCGAGAGCCCGTGGGGAGGCTCGTCAAACGAGATCGCAATCGTGGAGATCGTCTCCGCCGCCGATTCGGCGCAAAGTGCGGCGATCAAGGCCTGGGTTTCAGGTTCCTCCGCGTCGGCTTCTATGAACTGGGCGACCGCGACATCGGCGAAATGCGGATAACGATTCCGAAAAAGCCTCTCCTTCCGATGCGCGCTGCGATCGATGACGACGGCCTGGAGGCGCTCGAGGTTAGCGTAATGCCCGGTCAGCGCCGCGCGGGCCAGCACCGCCTCTCCCATATGGCCGAAGCCGATTACGATTAGTTGCACAACCTGATCCGTCTCGGGCCGGATCCGCGAGTGGTCGAGCGGATAATCGCGCAGCAGCAGACGAGCGCTGTTGTCGAAAACGTTGAAGACGGTGGCAGGCGTCGGCCCGTCGGAACGAAACGTCCGCTGATGACGCAATAACGCTCTAAGGTGGGGGTCGGCGATATGAACGAAGGCGCGCGCCCGCCTTCCCGGCGCGACCTCACGAGCTCGGATGACTGCAGCGATATTGGCGCTGTCATCGGCCGTTGCCGTTAGAATGAGCTTCGCGCGGTGGACGCCGGCTTTGCGCAGTACATGCGGATCCGCCGGACTCCCCCGAAGCAAACGGGCGTTCGATTCCAAGATGTGGATCGGGCTGGACTCCGGGTCAATTGCCACCACTCTTTCGCCTTCGCGTAGGGCGTCTTCGACGAGTTCGAGACCATAACCGGTTAATCCGCATATCACGGTGTGACCGCCCCTCCGCACCGTCCACCATAAACGTAACTGTCTGCTGAAGGTGAACGCCACGAGCAGTACTCCCTCGGCTTCGAACGCGACTGCCAAGATCCTGGCGATGAGCAAAGGGAAGTGCCTACCAGGCGGTTCACCCTCCGCATGCGAATGCAGGAGAAGGACCTGCGCGCTGGGATAAAGTGCCTCAAAGAAAATGGCGGAACCCTTATTGTGGTATCCACCGAAGCAGAAGGTAGCGTAGCTCAAAAGGAAGCTGGCCGACCCAATAAGCAACAGGGCCCACCAAGCGCGCCGCCCGGATGGGGCTAATTCGGCGTCCTTACTCTCCATCTAAGCCTCCTCGGTCAAGTCCTGTTTTCCGATTGTACAGCCAAAACACGCGGATTTCCCATCCCGCACCGTTTCTATCCTGCTAGAATAGTCCCCAGGAGTTCGCGCATGTCGCTGAGATACTCTCTCGCAACGTTCCTGATTGCGGCCGGCGTCATCCTGGCCGAAGAACCGCCAGCCACGCCCGCTGGCCCGGTGGCCGATTACACCATCGCCCCCGGCACCCGCATCCCCCTCGGCCTGATCAACTCCGTGAGCACCAAGAATGCGGCGGAGGGCGATCGCGTGTACCTGGAGACGGTGTTCCCGATCTTGAACAACGGCCGCATCGTGATCCCGCCGGGCAGTTGGGTGTCCGGCACGGTGACCGAGGTCAAGCGTCCGGGACGCGTGAAGGGCCGCGGCGAGCTTTACTTGCGCTTCGATTGCCTGACGCTGCCCAACGGGGTAACGCGCGATTTCCGCGCGCGCGTGGGCGGCATCGACGGGCGCGGCGGCGAAGAGTTCAACAAGGCCGAAGGCAAGATCCAAAGCGAAGGCAACAAGGCCGGTGACGCGCGCACGGTCGCCGAAGCCGCCGGGGCGGGCGCCACGATCGGCCTGATCGCCGGGGGCGCAAACCAGCACTATGCGATGGGCGGAGGTATTGGGGCTGCGGTCGGCGCCACCGCGGGGCTGATGGCGGTGCTGTTAACCCGCGGGCCGGATGCGGTGCTGGCCAAGGGCAGCACCATTGAAATGGTGCTCGACCGGCCCTTGACGTTTGAAG